>JAGCZM010000095.1 GCA_017960005.1 Eggerthellaceae bacterium | reverse complement strand
TGGTTGGGATCGTTCGGATCGGGGTCGTTACCCTGATTGGGGTCATTCGGGTCAGGATCATTGCCTTGGTTAGGATCCGGGTCATTGGGGTCATCCAACTCAATGATGTAGTTGGGTTCGGCATTCTTTACAAACTCCAACGGAGCTACCGCGGCAACGACCTGCAAAGGCGTGAGATCTTCGGCGTATCTCACCAAAACCAAAACATCGTTATCGGAAAGCCTATCCGAAATCAATTCAATGGAAGAGACCGTAACACCGGCGCTCTGCAATGCCGCAGCTACCTCGGCAGCGGTCTTAGAGCCATCAAAGGACATCAAAATCTGTCCGGAGACGTATTTGACACCATCCACGGTCACGATGGGCGATTCATCGGCAATCTTGCCCTCATAGGACCAGTTGTCGCTGCGGGGAATCGGCTCCTCGTTACCGGATGCCTGGCCGACTATGACAAACAGCCCGAGCATGGTCAAAACCACTGCGGCGATGACCAGCCCGAAATGCTTCCCGAAAATCAATCCCGGTTGTGCTTTTGAGTCAATATGCGCTTTTTGATTCGTCATATAAACCTCTTATCCACGTCCCTTATTGCAAATTCAACTGCTCAAAGAAACTCGAAACTGCCCTGCTTATCTGCGTACCACGATGGTTTTGCCGATGACCGAGTAGGTCACGTTTGCCATGTTCTGATCGTATGCATCGGTAACCGTCAATCCGACCGTATAGGAGGACGCGGAGCCGTAAGTGCAAGTAATTGTCATCAGCTGCGTATCGGTCGTCACGTTTTGACCGGTGCTGGTGGTCGCGGAGAAGTAAATGGTATTACCCTCGTTGTTGCTCAAGGTCTTGCAGGTGGCGGTGGAAGAATCCGTCTTGCTTACGAAGGTCAAACCGGAAGGCAGCACGATTTCTCCCTCGATACCGGCGAATTTGACGTTGCCCTTGACGGACACGATGATGTCAACGGTGTTATTGGCCTTCATCTGATAAGCGATGTCGATGATGTTGGAGCTCTTTACGATGCTGTATTGGGCGGTAACGGTTAAATTCCTGGTCACGCCGTTGATGCTCGGCGACCAACCGGTGAAGGTGTAACCCTGGCGCGAAGGTGTCACCGGAGCGGTGGCGTTGTTCTCCTCGAGCACGGTGGTGGAACCGAGAGTCAAACCGTTGTAGTCATTGAACGTTACCGTATAAGAGACTTTCGGACGATAAACGGCGTTGATGACCAAGTCGGAGTTGACGTTGGTGAAATCACCGTCCCAGTGGTCGAAAATCGTGGTGGTGCGTTTGGGTATCTGTGCGGCGGTGGGCGCGGTTGCCGACTTGCCGGAGATTACCTTTTGATTCTTAATCTCGTTACCTTGATCGTCTTTGAAAATCACGGTGTAAATGGAAGGATCGGTGTATTGGGCGACACAGATCATATCCTCTTGAACATTGACCGGCTCGGGAAGCCATCCGGCAAATGTTTTGCCCTCGACATTGGGCGTATCGGGAAGCTGGGCATCGAGTCCTTTGTAGACAAACGTGGTGCCGATCACCTGCTCATCCATACCCACAAACGTGACGACGCACAATCTGGGAAGAACTTCGATGATGCGCTCGGTCTCCACGCCGACATAACCCAAGTCCTCCTTGGTGCCGTCATAGTAGGTGACGATGAGGTGCAAATCGCTGGTGATTTGCTTATCCACGATGCTCTTAGCATAAGTGGACGGATCGTCTCCGTTGATAAGATCGCATCCGGCGATGCAAAATGCGCTTCCGAAGCATAATGCCAAGGCCATTACGATGGCGATTATCCTGTTTTTCATGCCCAACATCCTTTACTTCCAATCCGTTTCATTTACGAAACTCAAACATGGCTTGAATCGGTGCATAGTTATCGCACTTTAAACAAAACCATTCAAAGTCTAATTTTATCGTATGCGCGCAGTTTTCCCTTGTAAGAACATAAAAAAAGACCCCCTGAACGGGGGGTCTTTTGCGTTTGTTTCCCTCTTGTATACGGGCTGTAAAACTAGTTATTTGCCTTCTTGGCAACTTCGCACAAAGCGGCAAATGCTTTGGGGTCATTGATGGCCATATCGGAGAGGACTTTGCGGTCCAATTCCACGCCGGCTTTCTTCAAACCGCCCATGAATTTGCTGTACGCGATGCCGTTTAAGCGGGAACCGGCATTGATGCGGGCAATCCAGAGTCTGCGGATCTCGCGCTTCTTGTTGCGACGGTCGCGATAGGCATACTGCAAAGAATGCTGAACCTGTTCTTTTGCGGCACGGTAAGAGCGAGACTTTGCTCCGTAATAACCCTTTGCGCGCTCAAACATGGTGCGGCGCTTCTTGTGGGCATTTACTGCACGTTTAATACGAGCCATAGTTGATCACTCCTTCCCTTCCTATCGACGGCACAGGTTGCGTGCCAATACTTTGTAATCCGCTTGGGCAATTTCGGTCTCATGACGGAAATTGCGCTTACGCTTGGCGCTCTTCTTGGTGAGAATGTGGCTCTTGAAAGCCTTCGAACGCATAATCTTGCCGGAACCGGTAACGCGGAAGCGTTTTGCGGTGCCGCGATGAGTCTTCATCTTGGGCATGTTATTTGTCCTTCCCTTCTTCGTCTTTAACCTCGAGGGTGAGCTTAATCGGAGCCGATCCCTCTTCCGTTTCCTTCTTTTTCTTTGCCGATGCCGGCAAAGGAGCTATTTGCATGAACATGTTGCGACCTTCCATCTTCGGCGACGCTTCGATTAACGCCAAATCTTTCAGATCTTCGGCCAACCGTTCGAGAATCGATAAACCTTGCTCGGGATGGGCCATCTCCCTGCCGCGGAACATAATGGTAATCTTGACCTTGTTCCCCTCTTCCAAAAAGCGCAAGATGTGCTTCTTTTTGGTCGTGTAGTCGCCTACATCGATTTTCGGACGAAACTTCATTTCCTTGGTTTCGATCTTGCTTTGGTTCTTGCGTGCCTGCTTTGCTCTGATCTCCTGATCGTATTTGTATTTGCCGTAATCCATGATGCGGCATACGACCGGGTCGGCGTTGGGAGCAATCTCGACCAAATCGAGTCCTTCGTCACCTGCCAGGCGCAAAGCGTCACTCACGCGATAGATGCCCATTTGCGTTCCATCGGATGCGATGAGACGGCATTCGCGTACGGTTATCTCTCCGTTAATCCTCGGCTCTTGAGTAGCTATGGAGCTCACCTGCCTTTTCTTTTTCGGACAACGTATGTCTTCTCCGAACAAAAAACCCGCATAAAGCGGGTCCCCAAATAGAATGCGAAAATATGCCATCGCATCGATTCGATATTCGGAAGACCCATCAGCAACCCGTATGCCGGGCGCCAAACCGGGTGGAGATGCATCGCATCCCACTTGAAAACAGCCTGCATATTGTAGAGCCATCAAAGCGCTTTTACAAGACAAAAAGCGATATTTTTGGATCGAGGAGGCAAAGTGCGGGCGTTAATTTCGGAAACGGGCGGCGTATAATAGCGCCCGTAACGTTTTGAAGTGTATTTCGATTTACGGAAGTGAACCATGACACAGGATGAAGAAAAGATTTCCGAGCAGCAGACAGACGACGATGTGGTGATTTCGGTGACGAAGGGCAAAGCCAAAGTGGCCTCCGCCCCCAAACCCGAGCCAGAGCCCGCACCCGAGCCCAAACCCGCTGCGCAAAAACCCCAAACATCCAAAAAGCGTCCCAAGGAAGAGTATCGTCCCACCACGCTTGAGGATTTGGAGGACCAGCCCATGAGCGGCATGCAAAAAGGAGTGCTCATCTTCTTGGCCGTGTTCTTCGTGGGAGCGCTGCTGTATTACTTCGGTTACTATCTCAACGTGTTCGGTCTGTTCTGATAAGAAGCGCCTTATGAAAATCACATTTAATCTCAAAGCGATTTATTCGGGCAAAAGCGCCATCGACATCACCAGAATGATTCTGACGACCATCGGCATTCTGTGGGCGGTGTTTACCCTGGTGACCCTTATCATCGCAGGCGTCAACAACATCGTCGGCATCATCGACGGGACCATTGTCGCCACCGGAATCGGCGGCAAGGAGCTTTCGGTGGGAAGCGGTGTTTTGCTTGCCGTGTTCCAGGTGCTACTCAACATCTTGTTCAGAATAGCGCTCGTATGGTTTGTCCTGTGGCTTTTGTACGTCGGCATCGGCAAACTCATCGTTTGGGTTCAATCCAAAAAAGCATAAAAGGAATTCGTTTTATGACCATAACCTGCAAGAACTATGCGCTGATTGCGCAAGAGACGGTGCCCGAAATCGAAGGCACCGTTTTTCTCATGAAACATCTGCCCTCGGGCGCACGTGTCCTCTATTTGCAAAACAACGCGGAAGAATGCGCGTTTTCCATCGCATTCAAGACGCCGCCCAAAGACGACACCGGCGTGTTTCATATACTGGAGCACTCGGTGCTGTGCGGATCGGATCGCTATCCGGTAAAAGAGCCCTTTGTCGATTTGGCCAAGGCCTCCATGAACACGTATTTAAACGCCATGACCTTCCCGGACAAAACCATGTATCCGGTCGCAAGCATCAACGAGAAAGATCTCATCAACATGGTCGACGTCTACATGGATGCCGTACTCCATCCCGCCATCTACCGCAAAAAGACGATATTCATGCAAGAGGGTTGGCACTACGAGCTCGAAGGCGACAATCTTTCCTACAACGGCGTTGTCTACAACGAGATGAAAGGTGCGCTGGCCGAGCCTTCCACCATGCTTTTTACCGCCATACTCGGAGCGCTTTTCCCGGACACGGCATATCGTTTCGAAAGCGGCGGCATCCCCGAAGCCATCCACACGCTGACCTATGAACAGTTCCTCGATGCCCACCGCCGCCATTACCGCCTGGACAACGCTTATGTGTTTGTCTCGGGCAAGATCGACATCGAAGCGTTTTTGAACCATCTGGACGAAGAGTTTTTGACTCCGGATGCAAACCTCAACAAAGACGCGCTTTGCGCAAATGAGATCGGGTGGCAAAAACCCGTGATAAATCTCGGCCACGATATCACGTATCCCGCGGATATCGCCAAAGCTTGTTGCATGCTCGCCTATGCCTTCCCCAAAGAAGCCTGGGAGAAAAAGACCGGAAAGCCTTTCGATGAGGTCGCCGACGGAGCGCTCGGCTTGATCATGACCCTGATGCACGACAACGCCTCCCCCATCAAAAAGGCCCTGCTCGATGCCGACTTGGGTACCGATATCAGCGTTTCGACGGAAAGGGATCTGCAGCAGCCCGCCGTGTTCATATTGCTTGACGGCGTCAAAAGCGAATACGTCAACGCATCCGACAAAACGCATTCGATAGAAAACAGATTGCGCGGCGTACTCGAAGCAAAAGTAAGAGAGCTGGTCGAACAAGGCATACCACGCGATTTTTTGGAAAGCGCCCTGTCCCCCATCGAGTTTAAGAAAAGAGAAAACGACACCGGAGCCGGCGCTTCGGTCAATGTCGCCGTCAAGGTCATGAGCAAATGGCTCTATCTCGATGAAAACGATCACGATTACGCAAGCGAAGTGTTTTCGACACTCAAGTGGGAAGACAAGTTCGCACGACTCCATGCACTGATTAAAGATAAGGATTCGAGATATTTCGAAGACATGCTTGAAGCTCTTTTCCTCGAAAACAATCACATGGCAGGCGGCGAATGCATACCTTGCGACGAAGACCCTACGGCCAAAGAATCGCTTTCTTTGACAGAGGCTTTCAAAAACATGACCGACGATGACAAAGAAAGGATCAAGATCGAAGCCGACGAGCTTCGCAAAGCTCAGGAAACACCGGATGATCCGACGGATTCGGCATTGATTCCGCGCATGTCGATAAAAGATCTCGGGCCGGGCAAAACCTATCCACAGGCATCGATAGACACCTCGCATGATCGTCCCTGCATCAGATGCGATATCAACACCCTCGGTATCTCTTATGTGAGCCGTATATTCAACTTAAACAACAT
>JAGCZM010000094.1 GCA_017960005.1 Eggerthellaceae bacterium | reverse complement strand
TGGAAGCTGTTCATGGATGCCGCGCTTTCCGGATATGAAAACCAAAGTTTCCCGAGCTACAGTACCCCGGTTTATTTCTCGCCGTTCAATCAAAAGCAAAACGATTTGCAGCAGCGTGTCATCGCCAGGTTCATCCAGGAGACGACCGAGGGCGGATTCGATATGATATCCACCATCCTCAAGAACCAGAAATACACGGTTTTGGAAGAGTATTCGGATACGGTGCCGATTTCCGATGTGACGCGTGTGGTGTATGAGGGTACCGAGCAAAGATACTATGTCTACATATCGATGGGACCCGAGGACGGAAGTTTGACTTACGCCGATGTCATCGGGCATAAGGAGACCTCCGCACGATATATCTTGGAGCATACCGGCTTTACCACCATCATCGTGGAAAAGATATTTACCGAATCAAACGAAGAGAAGGATAAAGTCGTAAAGCAGAGCACGTACGAATCGGATAAACCCTACATCGTCTACGATGAGGAGACGGGAGAGGCGCTCTACACCATTCCCGCGGGCACCATTACCATAAGCATCAGTAAGGGCATAGACCCTGACAAGAACAATAACGAGGTATAAGGGGGATTATGCTTTCCGCAGAAGAGCAATTGCATATCATCAAATCGGGTGTCGATACCATCGTTCCGGAATCGGCGCTTTTGGATAAACTCAAGCGTGGCAAGCAGTTGAATATCAAACTGGGCGTCGATCCGACCGCTCCCGATATTCATTTGGGACATGCCGTGCCGTTGCGCAAGCTGCGCCAGTTCCAGGATTTGGGTCATCGCGTTACCCTCATCATCGGCGATGGTACCGCGCTTATCGGAGATCCGAGCGGAAGAAACTCCACCCGTCCGCAGTTGAGCCGCGAACAGATTCAGGCAAACGCCCAAACCTATGTCGACCAGGCGTTTAAGGTCCTCGATAAGGAAAAGACCACCTTGGAGTTCAACAGCAAATGGATTTTGGCACTGGATATGGTCGGGTTGCTCAAGCTTACTTCGAACTTCACGGTGGCCCGTATTCTCGAGCGCGACGATTTCCATAACAGGTATCGCAACAACCAGCCCATCGCCCTTCATGAGTTTTTATATCCGGTCATGCAGGCTTACGACAGCGTCATGATCAACACCGATGTGGAAATCGGCGGCAGCGACCAGCTGTTCAATCTGCTTGCCGGCCGTGAGCTCATGGAGAAAATGGGCATGGAGCCTCAGGTTTGTCTGACCCTGCCGCTTTTGGAAGGTACCGACGGTGTGCGCAAGATGTCCAAGAGCTACGGCAACTATGTCGGTTTGACCGATGAACCGTTTGACATGTTCGGCAAGATCATGAGCATCCCCGATGAGATTATGATCAAATACTACCGTTTGGCATCGACCTATCCGGTCAGCGCCATCGACGAGATCGAAGCCGGTTTGGCGAACGAAACCCTTCATCCCAACAAGGTAAAGCGCGATTTGGCTGCCAACATCGTCGCTTCGTACTATGACGAAGATATCGCGAAG
>JAGCZM010000093.1 GCA_017960005.1 Eggerthellaceae bacterium | reverse complement strand
TTCAAAGAACAGGGCGGCTCCCTTCTTGCCGAAGAGGCCAAACTCAACTACCAAAAGGACATGCTTTTGGCCGATTTGCCTTATGAGGTCAAAAAGGCATACGATTTGGCATGCGACAAGGGTGCCGGCATTGCCGTTGCCGAACTTGACGGCGATATGTGCAGTGCATGCAAGTATCAATTCATGAGAGGAAGATTGATAGAAATGATGCGCGAAGCACCGGTATCGGTATGCAATTCGTGCGGCAGATTGCTGATTATCAAAAAGGATTGAGCATGAACGACATAAAAAGAAACAAACCCTACGAGGGCAAACTCAAATTGTCCGGAGAGGCGTTCAAAGATGTGCGGGGAAGCTATGTGCTGACGGTCAAAGACCACTTCGATGCGGCGCATTTTCTGGCAGGATATGACGGTCCTTGTCAATTCCTTCACGGGCACACCTGGGATGTCGAAGTAAGCGTATGCGGACAAAGCCTCGATGGAGTCGGCATCGTTTACGATTTGAAGGCATTAAAAGACGATTTACATGCGATATTGGAGAACTTCGATCATCGGTTCATCAATGAGGTCAAACCCTTTGACGAGATTAACCCCACCGCAGAAAACCTGGCACGCATTCTTTTTGCAGAACTATCCGAAGTCATGCCCGAAGGTATCCGTGTCAAAGAAGCCGCGGTGTGGGAGAGCCCCATTGCCAAGGTGTCTTTCGTACCCGATGCCTGCTGTTAGAAGCAATCGACATATATAAACAAAAAATCCCGCTTGATGCGGGATTTTTGATACCCATTTGAGGGTTTGGAAGGGATAAAACCCTATGCGCGCTCCACCTTGCCGGATTTGAGGCAAGTGGTGCAAATGTTTGCGGAACGCACCACACCGTTTTCGTCCTTAATGGTCATCTTTTGGATGTTGGGACGGAAGGTTCTTGCGGTTACCTTGTGTGAATGGCTTACGTTCCTGCCGACTGCGGGGGCTTTGCCGCAAACTTCACAAACCTTTGACATGACTATCAACTCCTATTATTAAAGCAACGAATGCCTTGCTTGTTACATAAGCCTGCAAACTATACCACAATGACGATGAATTTGAACGAAATTTTTTGGGCGGGGATGTGCAAAATCGTGGATTTATCCATGCGTTTGCGTGTAGTCTTGGTAGGGTTGCATCGTATGTTTTATGCACGAATTGAGTTTCGGGTATAATTTTTCATTCGAACAAGGGTATTCGTTATACAAGGAAGACAAAATGGTCGATCCCATCAAAGGTGAATTGCATGTATCCAACAACGTGCTTGTCGATATCATCGGCAATGCCGTCATGGAGTGTTACGGCGTCGTCGGCATGACCAATCCCGGTGCATCCGACGGCATTATCCGCATTTTGCCTTCCGGCAGACGCAGACAAGGCATCGAGGTCACCGTCAACGAGCGAGGTGTCCATGTCGAGTTGTATGTCGTCATCGAGTACGGCATCAACATCGCCACCGTCGCACAAAACGTCAAAGACCGTGTCGAGTTTGTCTTGAAAGACAGCGCCCGCGTGCCGCTTGACTGCGTCAACGTCCACGTCGAAGGTATGAAGGTCTCTCGCTGATCATGGCAAGACAATACGGCAGACACGAGCTTTTGCAAGCTTTGATCGACGGCACCGCATTGGTGTCGATGTATCGTGATGACATCAATAAGCTCAACGTGTTTCCTGTACCGGACGGGGATACCGGCACCAATCTTTTCTTGACGCTCGATTCGGTGGTGCACCGCATCGATCAGTTGCCTTCACGTCCGAGCGGCGTTGCCATCCGTCGCGCCATAACCGAAGGAGCCCTGATGGGTGCCCGCGGAAACTCCGGCGTTATCCTCTCTCAGATCATCCGCGGTTTTTGCGAAGGTTCGGGTACCGAGAAATATCTGACCACGCAGGTTTTGGATGCGGCATTTACCCGCGCCAAAGATGTTGCCTACAAAGCCGTCAAAAAGCCGGTCGAAGGTACGATACTCACCGTTTTGCGTGAGGTCGCCCTCGTCGCCAAACGCTGCAACAAGAAAAAGTTATCGATAGACGAATCGCTTGATTTGGTCGTCGAGGAAGCGTACGCATCCGTAAAGCGCACGCCCGAGCTTTTGGCGGTACTCAAAGAAAACAACGTTGTCGATGCCGGTGGATACGGGTTTGCGATATGGCTTGACGGCATATCGGCGTCGCTCCAGGGCAAAAAGAACGTGTTGGATGACGCGATGCCCGTCGATACCGCCGAAAACGCTCCCAAGGTCGAAATCGAGCAGATTAACGATTGGGAGGGCTCGAAATTCCGCTACTGCACCGAGTTTTTGGTTCACTCCGACGATATCGACGTCGATACCGCCAAATCGTTTTTGTCCACGATGGGCGATTGCGAATTGCTGGTCGGCAACCATCCGAACTTCAAAGTGCACGTTCATTCGAACAGGCCCGATGAAGTGCTTTCGTATTTCCTGACGCATAACGCGCAAATCTCTGAGGTGCATATCCACAACATGCAGCTCCAAAGCGATCAGCGCAACAGGAATCTGGTCAAGGAAGCCAAAGAAAAAGAAAGCGTCAGGAAAGCGTCCGAGCAACAGGCTCAATCCTATGTGAAAATCGACGAAGACACCGATGATTCCCAAGACGGTTCGTTTGTGAAGAAGGCCGCCAAGAAGGCTGCCAACCGGGCCAAAAAGGCAATCGGTTTTGTCGCCGTTGCCGCAGGTGCCGGCATGGAAAAGATTTTGCGTTCTTTGGGTGTGGACCAGGTCGTCTCCGGCGGTCAGACCATGAATCCCTCGACCAAGGATCTTCTGGATGCCGTATCAAAGGTGGAGGCCGAATCGGTCATCATCTTGCCCAACAACTCAAATATCATCATGGCCGCCCAAAGCGCGGCGGAGCTTGCCGAGGTCGACTGTGCGGTTGTCCCCACCAAGAGCGTTCCGGAAGCCTTCTCGGCGATGTTCGGCGTCAACGGCGAGGCCTCTCTTCATGAAAACGTCGCATCCATGACCGATGCGTTTAAAGATGTTCAAACCGCCGAGGTAACCTTTGCGGTCAAAGAATCCAAAGATGCCCACAACAACCCCATCCATGTAGGCGATGTCATCGGTTTGGCCAACAACTCCATCGAGTCCGTCGGACAAAGCGTGGATGCCGTCGTTTTGGATTTGCTCGATACCATGCATGCCGATGCGGCCGACTCGTTGACCATTTTGGCCGGAGAGCAAATATCCGATGAGGATTTCGAGAGTCTGATCAAACGCATCGGCGAAACCTATGCCGAGCTGGATATCGATCCGCTCAGGGGAGAGCAGCCTTTATATCCCATTGTCATGTCAATCGAATAGGAGCGCAAACCATGGCTGCGTTTACGGCAAACAGCTCCGATAAACGATTGAACGCCACGTTGTCCTTGGAGGCGCCCGTCACTTCCGTGCGCCTGATAAGCGCCGAGCGTGCCCGCATGCTATCTTCCATGGGGATTCACAGCGTCAGGGACTTGCTGTCCCATTATCCGCGCCGTTATATCGATTTGTCTTCGGTCCAATCGACCCAAAGCGCCATGCACGGTCAGATGTGTTCGGTCGAAGGCATCATCAAAGACATCAAACTCAAACGTCCCAAACCCAATTTGCCCATCGTCGAAATCACGCTGACCGACGAGTTCGGTTTTATGATGATTACGGCTTTCCGGCAACCGTGGTTGGCAAAGCAATTGAGTGCGGGCATGCGTGTCGTGGTCGCGGGCTTGGTCCGGTTCGAATACGGCGCAAAGCGCATGGCCAATCCTTATATTGAGGTTTTATCCGAATCCTCATCCGATTCCAAATCCGTCGGATCCATCATTCCGGTACATCCGGCAACCGAGAAACTGTCGGCGGCAAACATGCGCCGCATCATTTCAAATGCGCTCGAGATGACGGAAGGAATCTACGATCCTTTTCCGATGGAGTTTCGTGCCAAGTACGGCTACATGAGTCGCGGGCGCGCCATCAAAAACATCCATTTCCCGAACACGATGAGCGACATGAAGGCCGCGCGTGCCCGTCTTACCTACGATGAGTTGCTGCTGCTCGAGTTGTATCTGATGAGCAACGCTTCCATGCGCGCCGTCGGCAAAAAGCCCTTTGCTCATGTATATCCTCCCGATACCTTGGATGAACAGCCGGTCGGAGAGTGTGTTTTAAAACTCAAAGAAAACCTTCCTTTTGCGTTGACGCAAGACCAAAAACAAGCTCTTCACGAAATAGCGAAGGTGATGGCGGCTCCCAAGTGCGCCAACCACATGGTTTTGGGAGATGTCGGTACCGGCAAAACCGTTTTGTGTGCTTTTGCATTTGCGTCTGCCAAAGACAACGGATGCCAAAGCATGTTCATGGTTCCCACTGAAGTGTTATGCGAACAGCATGCAAAAACCTTTGCTTCTTTGTTTGAGGGCACCGGTTTTAAGTTCGAGGTTTTAAGCGGCTCGACACCCGACGACAAAAGAAAACAGATTATTCAAGGCTTTGCATCGGGCCAAATCGACGGATTGATCGGCACTCATGCCCTGCTCGAAGACGATGTGGTGCCCCATAAGCTTTCTTTGGCGGTCATAGACGAGCAGCAGCGATTCGGCGTGGAGCAGCGCGCAAAGCTTTTGAGCAAAACCTCGCTGTGTGATGAGGATTTGATCTGCGATGCGCTCTATCTCACCGCAACGCCCATTCCCCGTTCTTTGGCATTGGCCATATACGGCAATCTGAGTCTGTCTTATCTTCATCAAAAGCCTCATGACTCGATAAAACGCACCACCCAGGTGTTTTCCAAAGGAGAGCGCCTGAGTGCCTATGAAGCGGCCGGAGAGCAACTTGAAGCGGGAAGGCAGGTATACGTTGTGTGTCCTTTGATCGGCAAATCGACCAAGGAACGCGATGCTTTGTCCAAAGAAACGCGCAATGCCGAGGGACAAGACGACGAAGAAAATCAAGGCCTTATCATCTCGATCGAGGATGAAGGGGATTTTAAAGACGACGATGTGGCGGCTGCCGAGTCTTTGTGCGACATGCTTTCCAAAACCACGTTTTCCGGATACGAGGTGGCGCTGTTGCACGGACGCATGCGCCCATCGGATAAGCACGACATCATGGAGAAGTTCAGAAAAGGCAAAATCGACGTGCTTGTTTCCACGACGGTTATCGAAGTGGGCGTCGATGTGCCAAATGCTTCGGTCATGATTATCGAGGATGCCGACAGGTTCGGACTTTCTCAGCTTCATCAGCTGCGCGGGCGCGTGGGAAGAGGGGAGCACGAAGGATTTGTGTATCTGATTTCCGCTTCCGCATCCGATAAGGCCATCGAGCGTCTCTCCGCCATGGAAAAAACCGATGACGGTTTTGAGTTGGCGGAGTTCGATTTGTCGTTGCGACGCGAAGGAGATATTCTCGGTAACCGTCAAAGCGGCATGTCCGCTTTAAAACTCGTCAACATCATCCGCGACAAGGATTTGATCGAAGCGGCGCGAAGCGATGCCGCATCCATACTCGACAAAGACCCTTTCCTCAAATCCGAGGAATATCGTTTGCTCGGCTACGAGATGCATACCGTGTACAAAGACGAGCTTTCGGTGATGGGAGGGTAGCGTCCATGAGAGTCATTGCCGGTCAGTTCAAAGGACGACAGCTCAAAAGCCCATCGGGGCTCAATACCCGCCCGACCACGGACAGAGTCAAAGAAAGCCTGATGAGCGCCCTTTGTTCGCAGTTGGGCGGCTTCGAAAAGCGTGTCGTGCTCGATGCGTTTGCCGGTTCGGGAGCGCTCGGCATCGAGACATTGAGCCGCGGTGCCAAAAAGTGCTTCTTTTTCGAAAACAACGGCGCATCGTTTAAGACGCTTTCCGCCAACTTATCGGTATGCAAACTGGACAAAAGCCCCGATGCGGTCGCATTTAAGGTCGATGTGATGCGCGGTATATATCTTTTGCGGGAAAACATCGATTTGGTGTTGTTCGATCCGCCTTACGCGATGGAAGTCGTCGAGGTGTTCAAGCTCATCGACGCACTCATCGACCATGATCGCTTAAACAAAGGTGCCGTCATATCCTATGAACACGCATCGGCGGCAAACGATGGCGTCGATGATGCCATCGGGCAAAGAGAAGAGCTCTTTCTTGCCTCGAGGCGGTTGTTCGGTGATACTGTTATCGACATATTGGTTTTCGAAAGAGGTTAAATCATGACACGGGCCATCACACCGGGTACATTCGATCCCATCACCAGCGGGCATCTCGACGTCATCACCCGCGCTTCACAGCTCTTTGACGAGGTTATCGTCGCCGTTGCCGCATCTCCCAACAAAAAACCGCTGTTTTCTTTGGAAGAAAGAGTTGCTCTTGCCGCCGAGGCATGCGAATCACTTCCGAACGTGCGTGTCATAGGTTTTGAGGGATTGCTCGTCGATTTGGCCAAAAAAGAAGGCGCAACCGTCCTTGTCAAAGGCCTTCGCGCCATCACGGATTTCGAATACGAGTTTCAGATGACGGCACTCAATTATGAGCTTTGCCCGGAACTCGAGACGGTGTTTATCATGTCGCCGCCCCAATATATGTATCTCTCGTCCTCGATTGTCAGGGAAGTCGCGTCCCTTAAAGGCGAGGTGGGGCAGTTTGTGCCGCCATGCGTTGAACACGCGCTCGGCAAGCGGTTCAATTAACGGGTTTACCTGCGTAAACACACAATATTGTGGTTACGAAGCAGTTACATCCGCATACATACGTGCTACAATATCCGCGCATGAATAAATGCACCTCAAATGTACGTGCATGTTGTAGGAAGGAACATAAAACATGGATGACAACGGAGTAATGTCTCTCATCGAGGAGCTTTCACTTTTCTTAGAGTCTTCAAAGGCTGTAATCGGTCGTCCCAATTTGCGTCAAGTGGATATTCAGGAGGCATTGGCCATTCTTGATGAAATAAGGGTTGCTTTCCCGACCGAGTTCAATCAGGCTCGCACCATCGTCCGCCAGGGCGACGAGTTGATCGAAGAGGCCAAAAACGAAGCCAACCACATCGTCGAGGATGCCCGCCAGCAGGCTTTGACCATCGCTTCCGAGCAGGAAATCGTCCGTCTGTCTCAGGACCAGGCCAGAGAGATTATCGGTCAGGCCAACGAGATTGCAAGAAACGTACGCGGCGGTGCCGATCAATATGCCGACGAGGTGTTCGGACAGATGCAGGCCAACCTCGACCAGCTGCTCAACACCATCGTCCGTTATCGTCAGCGCTTGAACAATCCCAACAACTACGGCGATCAGAATCAATACGAAATGGGACAGTAAGTCTTTGTTTCTTTTCGATTCAAGCACAACCGGATAAAGCGTATGGATAACAAGATTATTCGCATTCCCCATGAACTCTTCGCGTTGTCGGAGAGTTCTCGTTTTGAAGGAAGCTATCAAAGCGATCCGTTGGTTTTGGGTGCCGACGAATATGCTTTTACAAAGCCTTTGTCTTATCGTGTCGACGTGACAAACGTCGGGGGAGCCTTTCTGGTGCAAGGCAACGTGTTTGCAAGCGTATCCACGCAATGCGCGCGCTGCCTTGACCCTGCTTACGGTGAATATACCGGCGATATCGAGGGGTATTTTCTCATCGACGGGGAATCCGCGGCACCGGAGGACATGGAAGGCGACGAGTACGAGTATTTGAATGAAGAGCACACCATCGATTTGGAGCCGTTAATTCGGGCGGCGCTCATCATGGTACTGCCGCAACGTCCTTTCTGCAAGGAGGACTGCAAGGGCTTGTGCTTCGAGTGCGGTGCCAATCTCAATCACGAAACCTGCGAATGCAACAAGCAAATACATTTAGTCGAAGAGCCTTCCCAACCCAGCCGATTTGACGCCCTCAAAAACTATAAGTTTGAATAATATTTCTTGCATGAGTTTTATGGGGTTGTTATAATTCCCATTCGCGTCTGATTTGACAGTTTGCCAATGCAATTGGCTCATATATTCAAAGGAGTTTTATCATGGCTGTACCAAAGCGCAAAACCGGTCGCGCCCGTACCAATTCGCGTCGCAGCGCCAACATCCGTATTGATGCGCCCGCAAAGTCCGTATGCCCGCAATGCGGCGAGGTCAAACTTCCTCATCGCGTATGCCCCAATTGCGGCTACTACAAGGATCGCGAAGTCATCACCACCGAATAGTCGGTTGCATTGCCCACAACGCATTCGAAAGCTCCTCGTTCGGGGAGCTTTTTTTGCGTATTCGCGCATACGGGTTTCGTGAGGCGGATATGTGTGCGTTAACATAATCGATTGAAGAAAAAACAAGGCATATGAGAGGTTATTTTGGTGAGTGCCGCGGCAACAAAAGAAGTTTGCATAGCCGTCGATGTGATGGGAGGAGACAATGCTCCGGATGTCGTCATCGAGGGCATCAAATCAGCGCTTTTGTCCGATGAGCATTTACGCGTATTGGCTGTCGGCCCACAAGAGGTAATCGATGATGCTTTTGCCGGTATGCAACGGGTTTCTTTGCGGTATTCGACGGAGGTTATCGGGATGGATGAGCATCCCGCAACCGCGGTACGTGCCAAAAAGGATTCCTCTGTTGTCGTTGCCTGCAAGGCAGTCAAAGAAGGCCTGGCGGACGGCTTTTTCTCCGCGGGATCTACCGGTGCATGCATGAGTGCGGCCACGCTGTTTATCGGACGTATCCGCGGCATCGCGCGTCCCGCTCTTGCCACATGGGTTCCCGCACGGCAAAAACCCGTTTTGCTGCTCGATGTGGGTGCCAATGCCGATTGCAAACCCGAATATCTCCACCAGTTCGCATTGATGGGAAAGATTTATTCCTCGGCAACTCTCAAAATAAACGAACCGAGTATCGCGCTGCTTAACATCGGCGAAGAAGAAACCAAAGGAAACGCCTTTGCCCAAGAATGCCATGCTTATCTCAAAGAGCATACGCCGGGCTTTGTCGGCAATGCCGAGG
>JAGCZM010000092.1 GCA_017960005.1 Eggerthellaceae bacterium | reverse complement strand
GATGCCGCATTGGCATTAAACGCTTTGGCAGGACATGACGAACTCGATTGCACCAGCCAGCCCATCGAGACGGACTTTTTGACGGAAGCGCGCAAAGGTGCATCCGGCATGAAGGTCGGTATCGTGCCGGCGTTCATGAACGCCCAAGGTCTCGATGAAGAGGTCAAAGCCAAAGTCGAGCAGGCGGCCAAAGCACTTAAAGCGGCCGGAGCGCAAATCGTCGAAGTCGATTTGCCGCATGCGCAGGCAGCCATGAGCGCTTACTATGTGCTTGGACCCTGTGAGGCGTTTTCCAATCTGGCGAGATTTGATTCGGTGAGATACGGATACCGCGATCCCGGTCATGCCAATTTGGCCGATCAATACGAAATGTCGCGTGCCAAGGGATTCGGGACAGAGGCAAAACGCCGCATCATGCTCGGCAGTTATCTTTTGTCCTCCGGCGTTTACGACAAATACTATTACCGTGCCCAGCAGGTGCGTACGCTCATCACAAACGATTACAAAAAAGCATTCGAGAAAGTGGATTGCATTTTGGCTCCGGTTGCTCCGCGTACCGCGTTTAAGTTCGGAGAGATTGCCGATCCGGTCGAGATGCATCTTTCCGACATGTTTACCATCAGCATCAACATCGCCGGCAACGGCGGCATGAACATGCCGCTTGGCTTGGGAGACAAATCGGGCATGCCTGTGGGAGCACAGCTCATCTCTCCCGCCTTCCGTGATGAAAACATGCTTCGTGTCGCATACAGCCTCGAGCAAGCGTTCGGCAAAGCACCGGTTGCACCGGCGTTTGAGGGCGGTGATCTTGCATGAAATCCCTCGAAGAGGTATTGCGGACATGGGAAGCCGTCATCGGTTTGGAGATCCATGCCGAGCTGACCACGCTTACCACCAAGATGTTTTGCGGATGTAAACTGGAGTTTGGGGCAGCCCCCAACACCCATACCTGTCCGGTATGCTTGGGCCTTCCCGGAGCTTTGCCCGTACCCAACAAAGCCGCCATCGAAAGCATCGTGTTGGCCGGTCTTGCGACCAACTGCGATATCGAGAAACGCTCCATGTTCTATCGCAAGAACTACATGTATCCCGATATGGCCAAAAACTTCCAAACCACCCAAGGTCCCATCGCGTTTTGCATGAGGGGCCATTTGGATTTAAACATGACGGGTGCCGCCTCGCGTGAGCGCATCGATATCGACGATCTGGAAGCGGGACAGACCCGCGGCAATGTCACCAAGACACAAGACGGGTATTGCGCCCATGTCGGCATTACCCGCATCCACATGGAAGAGGATGCCGGCAAGATGATACATATCGGCGGAGACGAGGGAAGGATATCGGGTGCGACCCACAGTCTTGTGGATTACAACCGCGCCGGCACGCCCTTGATCGAGCTGGTGACCGAGCCGGATCTGCGTACACCCGAAGAAGCGCGCGCGTTCATGCAAAACCTGCGCCGCATCTATCTTGCCATCGGGATTTCCGATTGCTCGATGGAAGAGGGAAGTCTTCGTTGCGACGGCAACATCTCGCTTCGCCGCAGGGGTGAGAAGACGTTTGGGACCAAGACCGAACTCAAAAACATGAACAGCTTCAAAAACCTGCACGACGGTTTGGCGTTCGAGATTTGCAGGCAGGCCGAGGTTTTGGAAAACGGCGGTGTCATCCACCAGGAAACCAGGCATTGGGATCCTTCGGCAAAATGCACCATCGTCATGCGCGTCAAAGAAACCGCGGACGATTATCGTTTGTTTCCCGAGCCCGATCTGGCTCCTTATGATTTGACCGATGAGTTCATCGAGTCGGTGAGAGCAAAGATGCCCGAGTTGCCCGATGCCAAGGTAAACCGGTTCAAAAACGATTACGCATTGAGCACCTATGATGCCGAAAGCCTGGTAAACGATATACGTCTCTCATCGCTGTTCGAAAACTGCATGGCATATCAAGCATCGCCGGCCCAAGCCAAAGGCGTTGCCAACATACTCATAAACGAAGTGGCGTTGCTGTTTGCCGATGACGAGTCTCATCTGCCGGCGGCAATCAGTCCCGAGCGCATTTCTTCTTTGGTGCAAATGTTGCAGGAAGAGACCATCTCATCCAAACAGGGCAAAGAAGTGTTTGCCGCGATGGTTGCGGAGGATAAAGACCCCCGCATCATCGTCGATGAGCGCAACATGAAGCAGGTAAGCGATACCGGCGCCATCGAAGGTGTGGTCGATGAAGTCATATCCTCGCATCCCGATGAAGCGGCAAGATACAAAGAAGGCAATGTCAAGTTGATGGGATTTTTCGTGGGAGAGTGCATGAAACGTATGCGCGGAGCGGGTAATCCCAAACTGATCAACGAGATTGTGGCACGTAAATTAAATGAGTAACCCAACGGTTTATTGTCGCTTATATACGTATATGGCACAATGAAACCCTTAAGTCCGATATATGACGATGACGGAATTCGGTGTGGCAAACAAGTTCAAAAAGAACAAGATGATCTACCTAAGCGGAAACCCCGGTGCCGCTTTGGGTGAACCGCCCGCACCGGCTCCTACAGCCCCCGCGACCGCCGCACTTGCTCCCAAAATCGTCTTCTTGATCCATATCATCGCCACGGCAGTTCTCGTGCTTGCCATCGGCGGCGTGACGTTTGGATTGGTTTCCTTGGTCAAAAACAACCAAGGCGAATCGTTTTTTAACCCACCGATTTCCTTTGAAGAAAGTTCTTTATCCGACGGAGATGTGTTCGACAGTGCGTTTTGGAGATCGGGCAAGCTTATCGGCGCCGTGGAGAGCGTGGATGAGTATGGCGTGGTACACGGCACATCCCGCGGCGGCATCAACTACCGCGTATACGGCAGAGGCACCGTGGCCTCCGATATAACCAAAGTAAAACTTTGCGCGGTGGGCGACATCATCATGTCGGACAACGACAACACGATGGCCTTGACCGTGGCGGATGCTTACTCGGGATCGATAGGGGACGGCAAATACAGCATCACTCCGTTTTTCTCGGAAGTGCAGGAGTTCATCCGCGGATGCGATTTGCGCTATGTCAACCAAGAAACCGTCATGGCGGGCGGCCGTCTGAGCGGATGGCCTACGTTCAACTCGCCGGATGAGTGCGCGCAGGGCTTGGTCGATGTGGGATTCAATATCGTCAACTTCTGCAGCAATCATCTCTATGACAAGGGAATAAGCGGACTTCTTCGCTCCATCGAGCTTTGGGATACGCAGTATCCCGATTTGCTTGTTGCCGGCAGCTACGCTTCTTTGGAGGAACGCCAAACCGTGCAGATGATTGAGGTCAACGGCATCAACTTTGCGGTGCTTGCCTACACCTACGGCGACAACACCTACGGTGCCCCGGCAAACTTCCCCAACAACTACAATCTGGTCGGGTTCAACAAAGAAGAGATGCACGATGACATCGTGCGTGCCAAGCAGGTTGCCGATTTGGTGGTCGTATCCATGCACTGGGGTACCGAATACACCGCTTCTTTGAACAACACACAGCGCGATTACGCGCAGTTTTTGGCCGATGAAGAGGTCGATTTGGTCATCGGCACCCATGCTCACTGCGTACAGCCCGTCAAGTTCGTCACCGGGCAAAGCGGTAAAGTCGTACCCGTCGTATACGGTCTGGGAGATTTCGTGGCAGGATGGTCGATTGCCGATACGATATTCGGAGGAGTGTTTTATTGCGAGTTCGTTCGCGACGGGGTTGAGGTGTCCATCAAGAATCTGATGTGGTATCCCACCATCGAGTGGTCGGCGCTCTCTCGTGCCGATGTCGGTGCGGGACGTGTCTCTCCCGATGTGAGGGTACGTTTCCTCAAGGACATGACCATAGATGAGATCAACGCCAACACCCGTGTGCGGTATCTGGATGAGCGTACGCAAAAGCCGGCAAACGCCACCAACATCTATCCGTTTTTGAAGAACCTCATCGACGGCATGGGTATGGAAATACCCGTCATCATGTAGGGTTTTTTCTTGCGGGATATTTCTCTTTGCGCTAATATGTGCACGTCGTTTAAGCGCTCATAAGCGTTTGATCTTCGGGGCAGACATATCGCCCAAATTTCAATCCAATTTTTGAAAGAATTGTTAATTTTGATTCGAAGAGACATGAAGAAGTAAAGGGCTTGTATGCCGTTTGAGGCTGCAAGCTTTACGCCTGTGTCCTCAATGACAATCACGGTCTTTTTAAGAGATATCCGATGAAGGAGGAAGAGTTGAAGTTCTTTTTGGACACCGCGGACTTAAATGAAATCAAGGAAGTCGAAAGCTGGGGTTTGTTGGCCGGTGTAACCACCAATCCCTCCCTGTACGCGCGCATCGGCGGTCGTGTCGATGATTTCAAAAAACATATCGCGCGTATATGCGAGATAACCTCGGGTCCGGTTTCGGCGGAATGCGTCAGCATGAAGCGTGACGAGATCATCGCCGAAGGCAGAGAGCTTGCCGCAATCGCTCCGAACGTTGTTGTCAAAATCCCCACCATGATCGAGGGTTTGGCGGCAACCAAGGTCCTTGCCTCCGAAGGTATCCGCGTCAACATGACTTTGTGCTTCAGCGTACCGCAGGCATTGATGGCGGCACGTTCGGGAGCCCGTTACATCAGCCCCTTCATCGGAAGATTCGACGATATCGGAGAGGACGGCCTGGAGCAGTTCGAGCAGGTGGTATGCTCCGTCAAGAACTACGAGTTTGCATCCTCAAACGGTTTGGGCGAGGAACCCGAAATCATCGCCGCATCCGTGAGAAGCAGCCATCATGTCACCCAAGCAGCTTTGATGGGTGCCGATATCGCCACCGTTCCGTTCAATGTCCTTAAAAAATGTGTTGAGCATCCGCTGACCGACAGAGGTCTGGATGCTTTTATGAAAGATTGGGAGAAAGTCAAAAACCAATGAGCAGACAAAAGAAAACCGAAGAGAAACCTTTGGAAGAAGTGCAACCCGCAGAAGACGTGGCGGCAGTTGCCGATGTAGTTGCAGCCGACTCCGATAAGCAGGAAGGCGAGCATCGCGGACGTTCGCGTCGTCGTACCGTCGTGACCGGCGCCAAGGTCGAAGAGCAGGAAGTGCCTGCGGATGAGACAGCCAAGCCCGCATCCCAAAACGGTAAAGGGAAAAACTCCAAGCACGGACACGATCGTTTTAACAGAGGCAAGGAAGTCGAGCCTTCCATCACCCGCGAGATGCTAGACGAGCTCAAAATCGCCGATCTGCGTGATAAAGCTGCCGATCTCAACATCGACTACGAGGGCCTCAAGAAAGCCGAACTGGCAGACAGGGTATTCCAGGCATTGATGATGCTCGAGGGCTTTGTCGATGTGGCAGGCGTACTCGACATCATGCCCGACGGTTACGGATTCTTGCGTACCAAGGGATATCTTCCTTCGGAGACCGATATCTATGTCGCACAGCCCATCATCAGAAGAAACGGGTTGAGGAAAGGCGATTATGTCGCCGGTCAAACCCGTCCTCCCCATGACAAAGAAAAATACTCGGCCTTGCAAAAGGTTTACACCATCAACGGGATTGCTTTGGATGATTGCCAGGTACGTCCCAAGTTCGCGGATTTGACGCCGATATATCCCGATCAGAGATTGGTGATGGAGCATGGCAAACAAACCATCACCGCACGTGTCATCGATCTGTGCGCCCCCATCGGCAAAGGACAGCGCGGTTTGATCGTATCCCCGCCCAAGGCCGGCAAGACCACCATCTTAAAAGACATCGCGGCTGCCATCCATGCCAACAACCCCGAAGTGCATCTTATGTGTCTGCTTGTAGACGAGCGTCCCGAGGAAGTTACCGACATGGAGAGAAGCATCCACGGTGAGGTCATCTCCTCCACGTTCGATATGCCTTGCGAAAACCATATCGCCGTGGCCGAGCTGGTCATCGAGCGTGCCAAACGCTTGGTGGAAAACGGCGCCGATGTCGTCATCCTCCTTGACTCCATCACCCGTTTGGCCCGCGCCTACAACCTGGGTCAACCCGCATCCGGCCGTGTTTTGTCCGGCGGTGTGGATTCTTCGGCGCTGTATCCTCCCAAGAGATTTCTGGGCGCTGCCAGAAATATAGAAAACGGCGGCTCTCTTACCATATTGGCTTCCGCTTTGATCGATACCGGCTCCAAGATGGATGAGGTCATCTTCGAGGAGTTCAAGGGTACAGGCAACATGGAGATCAGGCTCGATCGCAACCTGGCCGACCG
>JAGCZM010000008.1 GCA_017960005.1 Eggerthellaceae bacterium | reverse complement strand
CAGAACGCGTTTTTGCTCAACATGGGTTTGGAGAGCTTGCATCTGCGCATCGCAGCTCATTCGCAAAACGGACTCGGTATGGCACGCCATCTGTCCGAGCATCCCAAGGTTGCATGGGTACGTTATCCCGGTCTTGAAAGCGATCAGTACTACGAGTCGGCAAAGAAATATCTGCCCAACGGTGCCAGCGGCGTCATCAGTTTCGGGGTCAAGGGAGGAAGAGCGGCAGCCGAAGAGTTCATGAAGAACTTGAAGCTTTGCGCCATCGAAACCCATGTCGCCGATGCGAGAACATGCATCCTGCATCCGGCAAACGCCACCCATCGTCAGATGAACGACGATGAGCTTCGTGCTGCCGGCATCGGTCCGGATTTGATCAGATTGAGCTGCGGCATCGAGAGCCTAAACGATTTGATTGCCGACGTCGATCAGGCCCTTGCCTGCGTTAAATAATCGGGGCAAATGGGATATACTTTGCACTCGCAATAAAGACATCAGGCCGATGTGGCTCAGCAGGTAGAGCAACGCACTCGTAATGCGTAGGTCAGCGGTTCGAATCCGCTCATCGGCTCCATTTAAAACTTCATCAACGGTCATCGCTTAGATTGATGGCCGTTTTTCTTTACGAGCACCTTTGCGATACGTAACAAAAACGTGAGGGATTTTATGTGTGAGCGGGGCGCGGCGGTTCGGGGATTTATACTTAAAACATCAAAAACAAGAAAGGCGAGGCAGATGTCGTTTGGGTTTACGTTGGCAAAAGCCGTCTCTGCGTTGAGCACGCAGGTCCTGCGACACGTGTTTCGTCGGCCCGCCGGCAATTTCCCCGGAAAAATCGCCCTGTATCTCGACAAAAACCTGCTTGCTCATTTAAGAGATCGCATGGAGCAGGGAAGCATTTTGGTGGTGGGTACCAACGGCAAAACCTCCACCACCCTCATGCTCGATTATCTGCTGGATATTTCCGGGAAGAAAGTGTGCTGCAACAAGACGGGCGCCAACCTGGATTCGGGTGTGGCAACGGCCCTGCTTCAGATTCCCAAGAACGAATCGGGCAAAAGAGTTGCCGACTGGGGAGTGTTCGAATGCGACGAGATGTGGCTTGTACGCATCCTTCCTCAGCTGCAAAGCAAATACGTGGTGCTGACCAATCTGTTTGTCGATCAAACGGACAGGTTCGGGGATATATCCAACATCCGAAAAAGCATCGTTTCGGCATTAAAGCAATCTCCGCAAACCACGCTCATCTACAACGCAGACGATCCCAACAGCCACGGTATCGCCGATGCCGTGGACAATCCCAAAATCGCATTCGGGGTGGAGAAGCGATGCGATGCGGATGAACCGCAAGCCTTTAAGCAGGCATGTCCGCGTTGCGGCAAACAACTCGAATACTCGATGGTGCAATACGAACAGATTGGCAAATACGCATGTTCATGCGGATTTGCGTCTCCGGCATGCGACTATAAGGTGACAAATCCGCGGGTAAGCGATACGGAAGTATCGTTTCATCTGTCGACCGAGCATTGGAAACTTGCGTTTTGGGCACCGCACGGAGCACTTTACATGATTTATAACATGGGGTTGTTTGCAACCGTTGGTCTGGTCATCGGATGTGACAAGGAAGCCATCGACAAAACGATGAAGGACTTCGATGCGCATAACGGTCGAGCGCAAAGAGCGCAGGTGGGCAACCATCCGGTATTTATCAACCTGACCAAGAACATTGCCGGCTTAAACCAAAACATCGACTTGGTATGCAAAAGCGAGGGGCGTTATCTTAAAGAAACAGGCAGCAGCGATGCGGTTGTAGCCGTGTTCATAAACAACAAAGAAGGAGACGGATTCGACGCAAGTTGGGTGGATTCGGTGGCCTTCGAGAAGCTGGCTCCTTTT
>JAGCZM010000091.1 GCA_017960005.1 Eggerthellaceae bacterium | reverse complement strand
GCCTTCTACAACATCAAGCGATAAAAAGCGGATACGGTCTGAAGTTCATGGCACGCTCCGGAAAGCATAACGACAAAGCATCGCGCATCGACGAGCGCGTATATGCAATGTCGGGCAGTTATGCCGAAGCGGGCCTCGATATCGACGAAGAGGATTTCGAGAATCTGAGAGATACCCGTCAATCAGCGTATGTCGACGTGTCTTCGCGCATGGCGCATGTTCCTTCCTCAAGCGGACGCATGAGCCTTCCTTACGTCGATTCGCCTTTCGAGGACGAAGCCGACATATTTGCTTACCGGGGACGTTCAAAAGAAGAATCGTTCATGAGCAAACGCCTGAAGGCCATCAAGACCGAGGCCGAAAACTCGCCCAAGCCCGTCAATCCGTTTACCACCAACGAAATGCGTATGGTCGATCCCTATAAGACGGGACGCCTCAAAGCGGTGCACTCTCACTCCGACCAAAGCCAAGAGATGCCCAAGGTCAAAAACCCCACCGTCAAAAATCCCCGCGTCAAAGTTTCCGAGATGAGATTCAACTTCCTCAAGGCCGCGGGATTTTTCGTGGGATCGGTCTTTGCTTTGGTTTTGGTGGTCGTGTTTTCCGTGGCGGTGGTGGGCGTTGCCGGCATACACACCACGTTGGCGCGTGCCTCCGTGGCATCCTCAGACGTTTTGATTGCGATGGGTTTGCTCAATCCCATGTCGGTCGATGACGATTATTATCAAACCGGCGAGCTGACGATGATCAGAGAGGATTCGGCGGAGCTTTTAAGCTCGATTCGCCACGAATACCCCGCCATCCAAGAAGAGCAGCTGGCTCGTATGGGATTTATCGTTCCTTCTTCTCTTGCCCAAAAGACATGGAAAGAAATCGAGTACAGCTCTCCTTCCGAAAAAGCCCTTCGAGAATCCAGGCAGGCAGAAGAGGCCGCTTTGGCATCCGCGTTGGCAAGTGCGGCGTCGATGAGTTTATCGAATCTTCATTGGGGCAACGTCAAGATGCAAATCGAGGAACTGATGGGTACCCCGTATGTGTGGGGCGGTAAGAATCTGCGCGGATGGGACTGCAGCGGATTTGTTTCTTACGTGCTTCGTTATATCTACAAGACCGATTGCTTTGCCGGTTTGGGTACCAACGCCATCGCGGCGTATTGTTCGGATTCGTGGGTGTTTACCGGCACAAGCGCCGAGGAATACGATGAGGCGTTCGATGAAGGCATCATCCGTCCCGGCGACATCGTCATGGTCTATTCCCGCAAGAACGCCACCGGATCGGTGCATGTGGGTATCGCGGGAGACGATAAATTGTTCTATCATGCTTGGAACGAGTCATTCGGAACAGGATGCGTTTCGTTCGACTACGTATGGCGTTTGGACAACGCGTACACCGGAACCAAGAGCAGGGCTTATGCCAGCTTCAAGGTGTTTCGGGGATTGCGCTAGAGGGGAGGAGTGAGCATGGCCGAGTTTGACGAAACAAACAGCTGCATCGGCTTTGATGAGGACCAACCCGCACTGGAGTTTCCCGAAGACCAGCCTTCGACAGAAGAAAAAGTCTCTTACGCCGAAGAACCCGCCGCAAGCTTTTTCAAGATAAACAGAGGCGGCGGGGTATCCATACACAGACCTCCCAATTCGACATCGGTTGCCGGTATTGCCGAATACGTCAACAAATCCTATCGCGCTGCGGGCGGTATGGTGTTTGACGAGAAGAAACTCGACACCATCGAGGGAATCGACAAGCGTTGGGCTTGGCTTGAGATCGACATGAAAGCCCTGATGCGCAATATGCAAAGCATCCGTCGTCATATCACGCCGGGAGTGCGTGTCATGGCGGTGGTCAAGGCAGACGCTTACGGTCACGGTGCCGTCCGCGTGGCCCGCACGCTTTCGGCATCGGGCGCGGATTTTTTCGGGGTGGCAACGGTCGATGAGGCACTCGAGCTTCGTCGCGCGCAGGTGACATTGCCCATCTTGCTTTTGTCTCAGCCTCCGCTTACCTCCATCCCGCATTTGCTGGCTTACCGCATCATTCCTTCCGTGTATTCGCCCGAGTTCGCGATTCAGTATGCGGAGATGGCCGACAGCATCGGTATGAGTGCGCCCTATCATTTGGCCGTCAACACCGGCATGAACCGCATCGGCGTACGCTATGACGCGGTGATTGAGTTTCTGCGCCAGGTGAGTTTCCATCGCGCTTTGGATTTGCAGGGCGTGTTCACGCATTTCGCGACGGCGGATGAAGCCGATACGTTTGCGTATCGGATGCAGGCACGCCGTTTCTACGATGCTCTCAACGCCATGACGTCTGCCGGGTTTAACCCGGGACTGGTGCATTGCGCCAACTCGGCCGCGGCACTGCGTTTTCCGGATGTCCAATTCGACATGATCCGTTGGGGTATCGGTTTATACGGTTATTATCCTTCCGCCGAATGCATGGGCAGTGTCGATCTGACGCCGGTCATGTCGGTTCATGCGCGTGTCACCGACGAGCGCATTCTTCCGTTGAGCGAGGGAGTGAGCTACGGGCTTCATTATCGAGGAAACGGTCTGATCAAAATCTGCACCGTTCCGGTGGGATATGCCGACGG
>JAGCZM010000090.1 GCA_017960005.1 Eggerthellaceae bacterium | reverse complement strand
ACTTGTCGAAAAGCAGCGTTCTTTCTTCAGGTCCGGCATGACGCTTGATGTCAAATGGCGCATCGATCAGCTCAAAAAACTCAAGGCAGCCATCATTGCTCATACCAACGATATCCAACAGGCGCTGAACGCCGATTTGGGAAGGAGTGCCGCCGAAGCGTATTTTTGCGATATCGGCACCGTCATTTTGGAAATCAACGAAGCGATTAGGGGAGTGCGCAGGTGGGCTCGTCCCGAAACACACTTCAGCGGTATGCTGTGCTTCCCGAGCACGACCACCAAGGTCTACAAAATGCCTTACGGTGTTTCTCTGATTATCTCTCCGTTCAATTTCCCGATATTGCTCACCATCGGTGTGCTGGCGGCAAGTATCGCCGGCGGAAACACCGCGGTCATCAAGACCTCATCCAAATCAAAAGCCTGCACCGACATCCTGCAGTTGCTCATCGGCGAGACGTTTCCCGCTGAGTATTGTGTGGTGGTCGACGGCGGCCACGATATCGCCGACCTTTGTCTGGCCGAGCGATTCGACAAAATCTTTTACACCGGTTCTCCCGCAATCGGCAAGCATGTCATGGAGGCTGCTTCCAAGAATCTGACTCCCGTCGCATTGGAACTCGGAGGGGAGACCGGCAACTGGGCCATCGTCAGGAAGGACGCCGACATCAAAGATGCGGCTCGCAAAATCGCATTCTTCAAAATCTGCAACAGCGGTCAGATTTGCATCAATATCAATCAGGTTGCCGTTGCCGAAGAGGTCGCCGAGGAATTCATCGTTGCTCTCAAGAGCGAAATCATCCGTCAAATCGGAGACGATCCGATTCGCAATCCCGAATATCCGCATTTGATCGCAAAACGCGCTTATGATGCCTGCGAGGCCGAAGCGAATCTTTATCAAGACCGTATCGTTGTCGGCGGGGAGGGCGATCCCGAAACCCTGAAGTACGCACCTACCGTCATCTATCCGGTGGATATAAACGATCCGATCGTCATGCATGAGTTGTTCAACCCGTTGCTTCCCGTGGTCCCGTTTAAAGATTCCGGGGTCAGCCAATTGTTGAACGTCATCGCCGAGCGCGAGCATGGGCTTGCTTTCTATTTGTTCACAAAAGACATCAAATGGGCAAAACGTGTGATGTCTACCCAGCAATATGGCGGTGGCTGTATCAATGAGGTGGTCATGCATATGGTGGTCAAAGGTGTTCCGTTCAACGGCACCGGTCACAGCGGCATGGGAGCTTACCATGGCGAATGGGGATTCAGGGAGTTCACACATCCTTCGACCGTTTTGATCGGGAAGACCAAGATGAACATGTCTTTGCGCGAACATCCGTATCTCGGTCGTAAGAATCGTTACAAGATGACTCTGATGAAGATGTTCGAGAAATAAGACGGTCGCAAAACGCTGCGATGAGAACAATTGAGTTTATCGTTCCGCCCGATGCCGCCGGAATGGCGTTCGGAGATGTCATGCGCAAATTCTTGGGGATGTCCCGTTCGGGTACCATCCATGCCAAGTATATGGAAGACGGCATCATGCTCGATGGGGTGAGGACCCGTACCAATGTCGCTGTCTTGCCGGGTCAGGTGCTGTGCGTTGCTCTCGGGGATACCGCAGATGATGTCGAATCATGTTCGGTAAAACCCGAGGACGGTCCGATCGATATCGTCTATGAGGACGAAGACATCGTCGTCGTTGACAAGCAGGCCGGTATCGCGACATATCCTTGTGGGCATGGAGCGTCTCATACTTTGGGAAATTATTTGATGGGCTATTACCGCCGCATCGGTGAAGTGGTCAATCTGCATCCCGTGCATCGTTTGGACAGAACAACCTCGGGATTGATGGTTTTTGTCAAAAACGCGCATGCCCAGCATGTCTTGCAGCATCGCATGCATACCGATGGATTTATTCGAGAATATGTTGCGTTTTGCGAAGGGATATTTCCCGAGAAATCCGGCGTTATCGAGGCTTCAATCGCCAAGATATCCAATATGCCCGCACGATGGGGCGTGGTCGATGGGCCAGAAGCCAAACCCGCGTTGACCCGATATGAGGTGGTGGGCGTTTACGGTCGAATCTCCGAGGTGAAGCTTCGCTTGGAAACGGGGCGTACTCATCAGATCAGAGTTCATTGCGCCCATATCGGGTGCCCGTTGGTCGGTGATGCTATCTACGGAAACCGAAGCGATTCAATCGATCGCCCGGCGCTGCACTCCGCCCATCTGGAGCTTGTTCATCCTTTGCATGATAAATTGTTGACATT
>JAGCZM010000089.1 GCA_017960005.1 Eggerthellaceae bacterium | reverse complement strand
TATGAAGAGGATGCTCCGGTGTTCGAATTGGGTGACATCGTCATCGCCGTCGATGTCGCCCAAAAACAAAGTGTCGAGTTCGGCAATGGTTTTGCACAGGAGATTTCTTTGCTTTTGGTCCATGGGGTGCTTCATTTATGCGGCTACGATCATATCGTCGAGGAAGAAGCGCTCGAGATGGAAGCCAGAGAGCAGGAAATATTGGATGCATGGTCGGCAATGGAGGATAAATAAAAACCCATGCCCAAGTCAGGTTTCGTGACATTCGTCGGTCGTCCCAATGCAGGCAAAAGCACCCTGCTCAATGCCCTCATGGGCAAAAAGATCGCCATCACATCCGATACCGCCCAAACAACCCGCCATCGTTTCCGCGCCATCATGACAGGGGATGATTATCAAATCATTCTGGTCGATACGCCCGGATTGCACAAAAGCAAAGATGCGCTGGGTGATGAGCTCAATATATCGGCATTGAAGGGGATCGAAGATGTCGATGTTGTCTGTATGCTTATCGATTGCACGTCTCCCATCGGTAAAGGCGATGCTTGGGTTGCCGAAAAAGTATCCTCGGTTGATGCCAAGAAGATCTGCATTCTTTCCAAATGCGATTTGGCAAACGAGGAGACCGTTTTCGCACAAAGACATGCCGCCGAAAACCTCCTTGCGTGGGATGCCATGGTGGCGCTGTCTTCGGTTTCGGGAAAGAATCTGGACGCGCTGGTCGAAGAGCTTATTTACTTTTTGCCGGAAGGACCGTTTTGGTTTCCCAAGGACATGGAGACCGATCAGCCCATCGAGGTTATCATCGCCGAGTTCATCAGAGAGAAAATCCTTCGTTTTTATTCCGAAGAAATACCGCATGCCATCGGTGTCAAATTGGACGGTCTGGAATATAACAAGTCCAAAAAACTGTATTCTGTTTATGCCACGATTTACGTTGAGCACGAAAGCCAAAAAGGTATCATCATCGGTCGTGAGGGCAAAGCGCTCAAACAGGTCGGCTGCGCGGCGCGCATCGATTTGGAGCGTTTGCTCGATGCGAAGGTTTATTTGGATCTCAACGTCAAACTCAAGAAGAACTGGCGCAAAGACGCCACCCAGATAAGAAGGTTCGGCTACGGAGAGGGGGTATGATGGCGGTTTCTTTTCCCGGAATGAATCAAAACTTCTTCAAGCCCATTACTCCCAAACAAATCGTCAAAGTGATTTTGATTGTGTTGGCCGTCGTTGCTGTCGGCGTGGCACTGTATTTCGTGTATGCGGACAGAAACGAGTTTTTGGATAACCGCATCATCGACGATTTGGTGGGAGACTCCGAAGCAAACGCACGCTATGTCTTGGAAGAAAGCGATTTGCAGGTTGTCGTCGAATACGAAAAGCATGATGGCGTCGAAGGCATCGTGCTTCGCACCCGCCCCTCTGCCGGATACTCGGTTCCCATCGGCAGCACCGTCTATGTCACCGTCTCCCAGCACAGGGTCGTTCCGGCGTGTCTCAATCTCAACTATGCCACCGCCGAAACGCTGTTGGCCCAACAGGGTATCTACAATTACGAGTTTTAGTATCAAAAATCAGACCAGCCCAAAGGTTCCGTAATCGGTGTATCTCCTTCCGAAAACTCCGTGGTAACCCAAAACGACAGACTGGTCATTACCGTCGCGACGCCTTATGTGGTACCTCGCTTGCTCGGTTTATTGCTTGAACCGGCGCTGTATGCGATTTCCGAGGCGGGATACGTCAGCGAGGTCGAATACCGGGAAGATGCAAACCACAGTCCCGGTACGGTGTTTGAATGCAATTATGCCGAGGGCGCCGAAGTTATTTCCGGATCGGTAGTCCATATCGTCATTGCCGTTGCTCCGACGCCCGTCGAACCGATCGAAGACGAACAAACTCCGAACGAATAAATCGCCATGGCCGAGCAAACGTATCAAACCGATATCATCGTTTTAAAAAAGACCAAGCTCAAAGAAACCGATTTGATCATCGAGGCCCTCTCCGATACGGGCTCGCTGGTCAAGTTTGTTGCCAAAGGCGCCAGAAAACCCGGCTCTTCTTTTTCGTCTCGGCTTGAGTTGGGCGCTTACGCAAATGCTTTGTGCGTTCACGGCAAAAATCTCGATATATGCAAAGAAGCGCGTTTGGTCAACGCGCATGCCTTGCTTCGAAACGACGTCGATCGCTCCTTGTCCATGCAATGCATTTTGGAGATACTTTCCAAGACGGCTTTGTCGAAATTGGACAATCCCAAAGTGTTTGCGATGAGCGTTTCCGTTCTCGATGCGCTCGATGATTGCGAAAAAAGCGCACTCGGTTTTTTGGTCTCGGCTTTTTATCTGAAGCTGTTCGCGTTTCTCGGCATCAAACCCGCATTGGACAGCTGTGCTTCCTGCGGACATGATATCGACAAATCAAACGACGAATCGCCGCATGCCCATGTCGCTTTTTCTTACGAAAACGGGGGAGTGTTGTGTCGGGTATGCGCCGCAAACGCCGACGCTCTTCTGATCGATGCGAATCTGATTTCTTGGATGAATTGGTTGCTCAATTCCACGTTCGCAGATATCTGCGCCCATCTTCCCGAAGAGACTATCGCTTCATCCGTTTTGGGTATATGCAAAAGGTGGGTCTCCGTCCATATCCAGACAAACCTCAAGTCTTTGGATTTCCTGATCGGGGATAAATATCGATAATGTTTCAAAAGCGCAGATAAAAGGGCATCTTTTGAAAATATTTTTCTTGCTTTGCGCCACATCTGCCACTATAATTTGCCTTCGTCATTGAACAAACCGCATTTGTGACTTGGTTTTCATGAACACCGCATGATCACTCGGTTTCGAACTTAGGGTTTGTTCCATACATCGT
>JAGCZM010000088.1 GCA_017960005.1 Eggerthellaceae bacterium | reverse complement strand
TGATGATGCGTGGCGAAAACATCGAGCGCTTCGATCTGAGCTCTCTGCGTTTTTCCACCACCGCCGGAGAGCCCATGAACCCCGATATATTCGATTTCTGGAAGAAACTGACCGGGTTGTCGATCTTCGAGGGATTCGGTCAAACGGAAACCCCGCTTACCATCGCAAATATCGAGGGCATGACGCCCCGTCCCGGCTCCATGGGCAAACCTTCTCCGCTCTACGACATCGCCATCCTTCGCGACGATTTGTCTCGCTGCAATCCCGGTGAGATTGGGGAGATTTGCATCAATTGCACCCCCAAACCCCAAGGCATCATGGTCGGGTATTACGGCAATGAGGAGAAAACCGCGGAGGCGTTTTCGGGAGGTTGGTATCATACCGGCGACACCGCTTACATCGATGAGGACGGTTTTTATTGGTACATCGGCAGAAACGACGACGTCATCAAATCAAGCGGTTATCGTATCGGGCCTTTCGAGATAGAAAGCGTGCTTTTGCTCCATGACGCCGTTTTGGAGTGCGCCGTTACCGGTGTGGACGATCCCATCCGCGGTAAAGCGGTCAAAGCAACCGTGGTGCTTGCTCCCGGCTGGAAGCCGAGCGAGTCTCTTACCCATGAGCTTCAGACCTGGGTCAAACGCAAGACGGCTCCGTATAAATATCCTCGCATCGTCGAATACGTCGACTCTTTACCCAAGACCGTCAACGGCAAGATTCGTCGCGGAGAGATCAGAGACAGGACTCAAAACACCGGCTCATGAAACATCCCATCCTCCAAACGTCCGGCGAGCGCATCACGCTCATATGCGGGCACTACGGTGTCGGCAAAACCAATCTTGCGCTCAATGTGGTACTCGATATGGCGAAAGAGGGCAAAGATGTAACGCTGGTGGACATGGATGTGGTCAATCCGTATTTCCGGAGCAGTGATTACGAAGCGTTGCTGAGCGAAGCGCATATACGCCTGGTCACTCCCGTTTTTGCCGGTTCCAACACCTCATTGGATGTTCCTTCTCAAAAAAGCGAAGTGATGGGCGCAATCGAACTTGCCGCTGCGGGCAAAACCCATCTCATAATCGATGTTGGGGGAGACGATGTGGGCGCTACCGCTCTTTGCCGTTACGTTCCCATGATCGAGGATGCCGGATACGAATTTTGGTATGTGATCAATCGTTATCGCATCGGTTCGGAGAACCCCGAAGATACCGTAGAGCTACTTAGAGAAATAGAAGTAAGGACCGGCTTACATGCAACCGGGATAATCAACAATTCGCATATGATGGGCGAGACAACCGAGGATCATATTATCGACTCTTTAGCTTATGCCGATGATATTTCCGTACAAACGAATCTGCCGATTTTGGCTACGTGCTATCCCGATTTTCTCGAAAACAACGAAATTACGATAGAAAATCGCATGGATGGCCGAATAAACACGACATTTGGTCGAGAAACACTTCAAACTTTGCTCGTAAACCCATACCCTGTACACAAACTGGTAAAAACACCTTGGGAGTGATGTTGGCATATGGCAAAGATTTATGTCGATGAAACCTTTTGCAAAGGATGCGGATTGTGCGTCGATGCCTGTCCGCTTCATCTGATGCAACTGGACAAAGAAAAGATGACGGTGAAGGGATACCATCCCGCGGTTTGCACCGATCAAAACCGCTGCACTGCCTGCTGCTCGTGCGCCATGATGTGTCCCGATGTTGCCATCAAGGTGGTGAAATAACATGTCCGAAAAGGTTTTGATGAAAGGAAACGAAGCTTTGGCCGAAAGCGCCATGCGCGCAGGCTGCCGTTTCTTTTTCGGATACCCGATAACCCCGCAGACCGAGCTTGCCGCCTACATGTCCAAAAACATGCATAAGGTGGGCGGTGTCTACCTTCAGGCCGAAAGCGAAATCTCGGCCATCAACATGGTTTACGGCGCATCTGCCGCAGGTGCCCGCGTGATGACCAGCTCCTCGTCACCGGGAATCTCGCTCAAAAGCGAAGGCATTTCCTATATGGCGGGTGCCGATTTGCCCGGCGTTATCGTCAACGTGCAAAGAGGCGGCCCCGGTTTGGGTTCCATTCAGCCTTCTCAATCCGATTACTGGCAGGCTACGCGCGCTATGGGGCACGGAGATTTCCATGTCATCGTGTATGCCCCCAGTACCGTTCAGGAAATGGCAGACTATATTTACGAGGCTTTCGATGTGGCCGACAAATACCGCACTCCCGTCATGATTTTGGCCGACGGTATGCTCGGTCAGATGATGGAGCCGGTCGTTTTGCCCGAACCCAAGACCTCTCTTCCCGAAAAACCCTGGGCTTGCGACGGCCATAAGAATGCCCGCGAGCACAATATTGCCAATTCATTGTATCTGACCGCCGAAGATCTCAATCGTTTGAACTTCGAGCGATTTGAGCGTTACGAAACCATCAAGCAAAACGAGCAGAGAGCCGATTTGTATCTGGTCGATGACGCCGATATCGTGCTGGTGGCATTCGGTGCATCCGCGCGTATCGCCAAAAGCGCCGTCAATGCCGCCCGTGCCATAGGAATCAAAGCGGGTTTGATTCGTCCCATCACGCTTTGGCCGTTCCCGTGCGATTGCATCAAACAGGCCTCTCTTCATGCAAAAGCATTCCTGTGCGTCGAGATGAACATGGGTCAGATGGTCGACGATGTCCGTCTTTGCGTTGCGGGCAGCAAACCCGTTTCGTTCTTCGGCAGAACAGGCGGCGTGATCCCGGCTCCTTTAGAGGTGCTCGATTGCATCAAATCGTTAAACGAAGGCGGGAGGTGATGACGATGGCCGAAGAAAAAGTAATGTTCGATCGTCCTCATGCACTGTTGCCGATTGTCACCAATTATTGTCCCGGTTGCACCCATGGCATCGTCAATCGTTTGGTTGCCGAGGTCATCGATGAACTGGGTATCGAAGGCAGATGCGTCGGTGTGGCGCCGGTCGGCTGTTCCGTCATGGCTTATAAGTTTTTCGGATGCGACATGGCTGAAGCCGCGCACGGCAGAGCGCCTGCGGTTGCCACCGGTCTAAAGCGTACTCATCCCGAAAACATCGTCTTTTCTTATCAGGGTGACGGCGACTTGGCATCCATCGGCATGGCCGAAACCGTCCACGCCGCATCACGCGGAGAAAAGATCACGGTCATATTCATCAACAACGCAATTTACGGCATGACCGGCGGGCAGATGGCCCCCACGAGCCTTCCCAATCAAATCACCCAGACATCTCCTTACGGTCGTGATGTCATTACGGCAGGTTACCCGATTCGCGTTTGCGAGATGCTTTCCACGCTTGACGGTGTGGCGTATCTCGAACGTGTTTGCGTCGATTCGCCAAGAAACGTCCGCAAGGCAAAAGCCGCCATCAAGAAGGCTTTTACCTATCAATCCGAAAGCAGGGGATACACGCTTGTCGAAGTGGTGAGCACCTGTCCCACCAACTGGGGCATGACTCCGCAAAAAGCATTCGAATGGATGCGGGAAAACATGCTTCCGTACTATCCGCTCGGCGTCTACAAAGATGTCGTTGCCGAAGGGTTCGAGAATGCGGCCGAGGCTGCGCTAAAACGTGCAGAGGCATGCCCGATGGTCAATGTGCAAAAGGAGGCTTAAATCATGAGTGAGTTTCATGAAGAATTGCGCATTGTGCTTGCGGGCTTCGGAGGACAAGGATTGTTGTTTGCCGGTAAGGTGTTGGCATACACCGGCTTGATAGACGATCGCGAAGTGTCCTGGCTTCCCTCATACGGTCCCGAAATGCGTGGCGGTACCGCCAATTGCAACGTATCTTTATCCGATGAAGCAATCGGATCTCCGCTGGTGCTCGATCCCAATGTGCTCATCGCGATGAATCAGCCTTCTTTGGAAAAATTCGAGCCGATGTGCGTGCCCGGCGCATTGCTTTTGGTCGATTCTTCCATGGTTCCCGTCAAGGTCGGACGCACGGATGTCGAGGTTTGCTATGTTCCGGCGACAAAACTTGCCGAAGATGCCGGATTAAAGGGTTTGGCAAATATTGTGCTTGTGGGCAAGCTCTTTGCCATGAAGGGCTTTTGTTCATGGGATACGCTCGAAGCCGCCATCAAAAAGTGTGTACCTGCCAAGAAGGTTGAAATGGTCCAAAAGAATCTCGATGCCTTAATGCTCGGGGTTTCGGCATAAAAAAAGAAAAGGAGGAGATTGTCATGCAAGAACAGATGAAACAAATCGGCATGCGTATCAAAGGCCTGCGCGAAGCATGCGACGTTTCTCCTCAGGAGATGGCTGATGATTTGGAAGTATCGCTCGATAGATATCTTTCTTGGGAAGAAACCGGTGAGGATGTTCCTATTTCGGCGATATATCATATGGCAAAAAAGTTCGGCGTTGAGTTTACCGAGATCTTGACCGGTACCGCCGCCAAACTCGATACCTATCAGTTTGTCAAAGCCGGACAGGGCAAAGAGGTCGATCGTTATCCCGGTTATTATTACCAAGATTTGGCTTGGCGATATACCGGCAAAACGATGCAACCGCTTTTGGTTGTGTTAAACCCCAGCGACGAGCCCGCCAAACTGGTCACCCATACAGGCCAGGAGTTCAACGTTTGCATCGAAGGCAAAGTCACGGTTTGCTGGGGAGACAAAGAGTTTTTGCTCGAGCCCGGCGACAGCATATATTTCAACCCGGAATATCCGCACGGGCAGCGCTGCGCGTCCGATGTGCCGGCCAAGTTCATCACGATGATCGTTTAGGGGTATAAAGCTTTATGGATCACGTGATTTCGAAATACTGTCCGCGTCTCGCGTTTTCTTCATACGAGGATTTTTGCGAGAACTTCACCATCGAGGTTCCCGATGATTTCAACTTCGGCTTCGATGTCGTCGACGAATGGGCCAAAACCGAACCCGAAAAAGTCGCGCTTGTCTTTTGCGATGATGACGGTTTTGATAAAACCCTGACATTCAAAGACATATCTCTGCTCAGCAACAAACTGGCCAACGCTTATGTATCGATGGGTATCAAAAAAGGTGATGTGGTGCTGTGTATGCTGCGCCGTCGTTTCGAATACTGGATCAATGCGGTCGCGCTTTGCAAAATAGGCGCCATCATCGTTCCGGCCACCATACAGCTGACCGCACACGACATCGTGTATCGTGCCGATACCGCAGAAATCAAGATGGTCGTATGCGTCGATGACGACTATGTCTGTTCCCAGGTCAAAGAAGCTCTTCCGAAAGCCAAATCAATCGAGCGCGTCGTTACCGTAGCCGGTCGTCGCGAAGATTGGTTGTATTTCGAGGATCTGATCGAAGACCAAAGCGATGAGTTTGTGCGTCCGAGCGGGGATAAGGCCGTCAATTCATACGATACGATGCTCATTTACTTCACGAGCGGCACCACCGGCATGGCCAAAGCCGTTTGCCATAACTTCGCACATCCGCTCGGTCACATCGTCACCGCCCGTTTTTGGCAGCAGGTACAAGAAAACAAGCTGCATATGAGTGTCTCCGACAGCGGTTGGGCCAAGTTCGGCTGGGGAAAGATTTACGGACAATGGATTTGCGGTGCGGCGATTTTCGCATACGACATGAAAAAGTTCGTACCCATAAATCTGCTTCAAAGGGTGCAAGACTATCGCGTCACCACGTTTTGTGCGCCTCCCACCATGTATCGATTCATGCTGCAAGAAGACGTTTCGGCATTTGACTTGTCATGCGTGCAAAACTTCGCCACTGCCGGAGAGCCCCTCAACCCCGAAGTCAACAACGAATGGAAGCGTTTGACGGGCAAACCCATACGCGAAGGATTCGGACAAACAGAAGGGCCGGTGCTGGTCGCGACGTTTCCCTGGATTGAGCCCAAACCCGGTTCCATGGGCAAACCTTCACCGCTTTTGGGCATCAAATTGCTCGATGACGATGAGTTTGAGGTACCCGACGGTGAGGAAGGCGCCATCTGCGTCACCGGCCTCAAGCAACGCTATCCCGTCGGTTTGTTCAGAGGATATTACCGAGACGAGAAGCGTACCGAAGAAGCGGTCGGGGGAGATATCTATAACCTGCATGACATGGCATGGAGGGATTCCGAAGGATACTATTTCTTTGTCGGAAGAAACGACGATGTCATCAAATGCTCCGGCTATCGTATCGGGCCCTTTGAGGTGGAAAGCGCGCTGGTCGCACATCCCGCCGTCGTCGAGTGTGCCGTTACCGCGGCGCCCGATCCGGTGCGCGGTATGGTCGTCAAAGCGACCATCGTACTTGCAAAGGGATACACACCCGGCGACGCTTTGGTCAAAGAATTGCAGGATCATGTCAAGAAAACGACCGCTCCCTACAAGTATCCGCGCATCGTCGAGTTTGTCGATGAGTTGCCCAAAACCATCGGCGGCAAGATCAAACGCAAGCAAATACGCAACGCAGATGGCGTGGAATAGGTATTTGATAAGGCAAAATACCTCAAATTGCGCCTTATTTGGGTATTCTTTGATATGAAATACCTTTGCAGTAGTGGTATAGTTACCAAATATCGGATTTAATGATTTTCTCGAGGGAGGTTTCCATGGCAGTTCCTGAGCTCACCGCAAAAGAGCGTGCGGCCGCATTGGAAAAAGCCAAAGCTGCTCGCGCAACCCGTGCGCAAGTTCGGCAAGACCTTAAAAGCGGGAAGCTTTCTTTGAAGAAGGTTTTGGATATGCGCCAAGATGAAGTTGTCGGCAAGATGAAAGTCGAGACCCTCATCGAGACTTTGCCCGGTATCGGTAAAGCCAAGGCTCAAAAGATCATGCAGGAATTGGATATTGCCGAGAGCAGGCGTCTTCGCGGTCTCGGAAACAGACAATTGGCGGCATTATTGGATCGGTTGGGTTAATTGAGCCGTAAAGGAAATCTCTTCATTATTTCTGGGCCATCAGGTGCCGGCAAGGGCAGCTTGGTGGCCAGAATTTTATCCGCTCTCGACGACGCATGGGTATCCGTTTCCGCAACGACAAGAGCACCCAGGCCCGGTGAGGTCGAAGGCGTATCTTATTTCTTTGTTTCCAAAGAAGAGTTCGAGCGGATGATCGCCGATAAAATGATGCTCGAATGGGCATGCTACAACGGCAATTATTACGGAACTCCGCTTCGTTATGTTCAAGAGCATTTGGAAGCAGGGCAGCAGGTGATTCTCGAGATCGAGTATCAAGGTGCCTTCCAGGTAAAAAGCAAGATGCCCGAGGCCCATTTGATTTTCGTGGAACCGCCTTCGCTGGACGAGTTGAGACGCCGTCTCATCGAGCGCGGTACCGAAAACGAAGAAGAAATCGAGCGCAGAATATTGACCGCAAAAGTGGAGCTTTCGAAAAAGAAGGAGTATGATATAACGTTTGTAAATGACGACCTGGAAAACACCGCTTCGGCGATTGTTTCATACATCAACGGGTTCGCCGATTAAACGTTGACATACATGCCTACGACATAAGGATAAAGAAAACATGAGCATTATCGAACCGAGCATTGACGGATTGTTGGAGAAGACCGACGGGGATCGTTTCCTGTTGTGCTCTTTGTCTTCCAAGCGTGCCAAGGACATCAATGACATGATGCGCGCGCAGCGCGATCGCGCCCGTGCCCGTTCCTGCGGAAAAGAAGTTGCCGAAAGCTTCGACAAAAAGTCGATGAGCATTGCATTCGAAGAGATTGCAGACGGCGAAGTATCCTTCGACCCTCAATCCATCGACGTCAAACAGCATTAATCTTTCCATACGACCATGCAAAGCCTTAAACGCATTTGTTTGGTTCACTACCACGAAATCGGATTAAAGGGTAAAAACCGTTCCGATTTCGAGATGCGTTTACGAAACAATCTCACCTTTTTATTGAGAGATTATCCGGTATCGGATGTTCATACGATATCGGGTCGTCTTTGCGTGTCTTTCAAACCGGAAATTTCTTTCGAAGAAGCATGGAGCGCATCGTGCTTTGTCGCGCGTATTCCCGGCGTTGCCAGGGTATCGTGCGGTTTCATCTGCGACAAAGACATCGATGATATCAAGCGAACCGCAATCTCCGTTGCAACCGAGGCAGACGATTTCAAATCGTTTCGCGTGACGGCAAGAAGAAGCCATACTGATTTCGGGGTATGTTCCATGGATATGAATCGTACCGTCGGGGATGCGGTATCGGAAGCTTTTCCGAGCGTCGGGGTTTCGATGAAGGATTTCGATTTGGAAATCGGCATCGAAGTGGTTCAGGGGCATGCTTATGTGTTTGGCAAAAGCATTCCCGGAATCGGCGGCTTGCCCGTCGGCAGCGCGGGCAAAGTCATCTGTCTGTTGTCTTCCGGCATCGATTCTCCGGTTGCGCTTTGGCGTATGGCGCGCCGCGGTGCCGTTTGCATCGGTGTACATTTTTCCGGTCGGCCCAAGACAGGCGATGCTTCAGAGTATTTAGTCGACGACATAGCTCATGTTTTGGAGCAAACGGGATGCGTTTTTAGGGTGTATGTTGTACCGATGGGAGAGTATCAGCATCAAATCGCTTTGCTGGCACCTCCGTCATTGCGCATCGTTTTGTATCGTCGTTTGATGTACAAGGTCGCTCAAGCCATCGCCAAAAAAGAGCATTGCAAGGCATTGGTGACGGGGGAGAGTTTGGGACAGGTCGCCTCACAGACGCTCGATAACATATTTGCAACCGATGATGCCGTTAAGCTTCCGGTGTTCAGGCCGTTGATCGGTACCGACAAATTGGAAATCATCAATCTCGCGCAGCAGCTCGGTACTTATGAGATATCTTCCCAGCCCGCTCCCGATTGCTGTACGCTGTATATGCCCAAATCGCCCGAGACCCATGCAAAAATGGCCCAGGTTTACGAAGCGGAATCCCTGTATCCGGTCGATCGGTGGGTCGATGAGCTCGTATCTTTGGCAGAGGTACATGATTATCAAAGCCCGCAGCGCGCAAAACACTGATATATCGGTCAAATCCCTGCTCGGGATTTGATTTATCTTCGAAACATAGTTTGCATGACAATTCCTTTTGAATGTTGATGTTCAAAAGGAATTGTTTTTATGAAAGTCTTCGATCCGATCAAAGTCATAGGTTTTGTTAAGCACCTTACCAGGACGCATAAATCCTTGGTTTACGGCACTATCTCGGTTGTTGTCATTGTTTTGCTTTTGGTGATTAAAGGATGCACCGCAAAACCCGATGTCATAGAGAGACAGACCTCAAACGATACTCCGATACCGTTTGAGATCGATAACGAATCTCAAGACATATACGTCCATATAGCGGGTTGCATCCTCAATCCGGGCGTATATGCCGTCCCAAAACAAACAAGGCTCTACGAAATCGTCAACTTGGCAGGCGGGTTCAAAAGCGATGCTTCCGTATCCTCGGTCAATTTGGCTCGAACTGTAAACGATGCCGAGCAAATATACGTTCCGAGTATCGATGAGGTGACAAGGGGTCTATATGTATTCGACAGTGAAGAAATACGGGGCGCCTTGATCAACATCAATACCGCCGATGAACATCTGTTGGACACGCTTCCGGGCATCGGGCCTGCCTTGGCATCCCGGATCATCGTTTACAGAACCTCACAGGGTAAGTTTTCCGTCGCAGAGGATCTGATGAAGGTGTCGGGCATCGGGGCGGTCAAGTTCGAAGGTCTGCGTAATCTCATCTGTGTATGAGCAAAGCAACATTCTATCCGGAGAAAGCTTCATCCGAGAAATACCCAAACGACCTTCATTGGGCAAAGTCGTCGTGTTCGCACTTTGCCTTTGGGGTGCCGAAGGAATGTATTTACATGCGGTATTCGAATGGGTTCTTTGGTCGGAATGGATGATATTTCCCGTGATTCCTCTTTTCTTGATTGCCGGATACCTCACATTTTGGTCAAAGAACAAAAGAGACTATGTCGTCGTTTTGTGGGGTGTATGTTTCGGATACGCCTTGGGATACCTGAGTGCTTTTGACTATATTAACAAGGTGAATTCGTTAAGCGATTTCACGTATCTTCAAGGTGATGTCGAATGCGTCAGCGATACGAGCAAGTCAACGTATGCATCGAGTATCGAACTGAGGATCACATCCGATAACACACGTTATCTCGTCAAAGCCTCTTATGACGAAGACACCTACGGAGAGCTGTTCAAAGGAGAGCGGTTTTTCGGGAAAGTGCAACTCAACACAAACTACGAAATCGACTCTTATTCAAAAAAACAGGGGATTCACGCATCGGGCCGTTTGATTTATTTGGACAGTATTGAAACCTCCGATGTTTTCTCGGCGTTATATGGCTTCAGAATACGGATGATAAAAACCCTGCTGTCCCGTATCGATTCGAGCGCGGGAAACGATGGGGCCTGCCTGATGCTCGCGCTTTCGTGCGGCTACAGAAAACCGATAGCGCAAAGCTCTTTGATGCAGGGGTTCAGAAGCTCGGGTATAGCACATTTGGTCGCGGTTTCGGGAGCGCATCTGGTGGTTATCGATGCGTGCTTGCTTATTTTGCTGCGGGTCATGCGTATCAATAAGAGCCTCTCCATTCTGCTCAGGATATTGATATTGTGTGCATATTTGGTATGTGCGGGTCTCCCGATATCGGGCATTCGTGCATCGCTCATGACCTTGGTGGGTATGAGCGCTTATATGGCAAAGAGGCGCTCGAACTCTCTCAATTCATTGGGTGTATGCATCGCGGCGATGCTCGTGATAAACCCCTTGGCGAGCGTTTCGGCATCGTTTGTGCTGAGCGCCGGGTCGACCTTGGGAATCGTGTTGTTTGATTCATTGATCCGATTCGCGTTAAACAGGTATCTTCCTATCGGCCGATACATCATACAAAGTGCGTCATTGACGCTGTCCGCTCATCTCGCAACACTTCTGTATGCCGCATCGACATTCAGTTATGTATCGCTTATTTCTTTGCCGGTAAACGTCTTGATTGCTCCGTTGTTTGCGCCCCTATGCGTCTTGAGCCTGATCTGCGCACTTGCCGGCGGATTGTTCGGCCAATCATTTTCGGATTGGGTATTTGTTCTGGGAGATGTGTCATGCGGTGCTGTCTGCGAGTTCGTGCGTTTTTGTGCGCGTATTCCATTTGCGGGTATCGCGGTGAGTTTAGATGTTATGCTAGCCATATTCATATCGATATCGCTTGTAAGCGTGGTTTACGTAAGCTGGGGGAGAGTTTTGGATAACCGTACCAAGGCCGCAAAACAAATCGCCAAGGCCGCCAAAAAATACACCAAATCAAAGAGCAAAAAAGTTTCTTTGGGCTCGAAGATAGCCGTGGGTGCCTCCGCATTGGTTATCGTGTTTTTGATTTTCGCATGGCCGACTCTCGCCAGCATATTCACTCCGGAAATAATCATGCTCAATGTCGGGCAGGGCGACAGTTTCGTGGTGAGATCGGGTGCAAAAACCTATATGGTCGATACCGGAAACCGTTTTGGGGAGCTCAAAGACGCGATGGCGAAAAACGGCATCTACGTCATCGACGGCGTGCTGATTTCTCACTCGGATGCCGATCATTGCGCCTGTTTGGATGAGCTGTCTGAGGTTGCCGTTGTCAGAAGCGTATATCTGGCCCGCGGCATGTTCGAATGCACCTGCAACAATTGCGTTGATTTGGTCAAACGATCAAATGAGTTGGTCGGCTCGGCAAACGTCATTCCGGTTGATGTGGGATATTCTTTGTCGTTTGGGAAGATAAACTTGGAAGTGGTATGGCCTTATACGTTTGTCGATGACGGTGCCAATGCCGACAGCATGGTCCTTCGTCTTGATTGCGATGTCGATTCCAACGGATCGATTGATTACCGCGCGCTGTTAACCGGCGATGCCGAGCGCGACGAGATAGCATCGGTTATCGCAGCCGGGTCGGTGGGGGACATCGACATCCTCAAAGTCGGTCATCACGGATCCCGCGTTTCTCTTTCCGATGAAAACATGCGTGTTTTGTTGCCCGAGATCGCTTTGATCAGCTGCGGCTACAACAATCGATACGGTCATCCCAAAGAAGAGACCCTCGAGTTCCTGGATGCGTATAATGTTGCCGTATACCGAAGCGATTTGATGGGTAATGTGACCGTAAAACTGTCTGCGGGCGGCATAGAGGTTATTCCCGAGAAACGATAACGCAAAATGGCACAATCCAAAAATCAATCTTCGTTGTTGCCGGTTTATTTGGCAGTGGGCGATGACGCGCTCAAACGCGTAACGGTAATCAATCGTCTTAAAGCCAGAGTCGCCGAACACGGAGATATCGAGTTCAATTTCTCGCGCTTCAACGCATCCGATCTGACGGTTGCGGCATTGGATTCCGCACTCAATACCATGCCGTTTATGAGCGATTTGCGATTGGTCTGCATCATGGGTGCGGAGGCTTTGCCCAAAGATACAAACATTGCTTTGATTGATTATTTGAAAAACCCTTTCGAGTCATGCATCGTCGTATTGGATTCCGAAAAATTAACCAAGACATCTGCTTTGTATAAAGCGATAGCCGCCCTCTCCGAAAACTGCATCATCGAGTGCATTACCCCCAAAAAGCAGGATTTGCCGAATTTCGTGAGGGGATTGGCTCCCAAATACAACGTCACCATCTCGGATCCCGCCGCAAGGATGCTTGTCGAGTACCTGGGAGAAAACACCGTAAAACTCGATTCCGAGTTGCAGAAGTTGGCGATTGCCCACATCGGCAACCAACCCATTTCCGTATCCGAGGTGGAAACATTCGTCAAGCAAACCGTCGATATCAAACCCTGGGAGTTTGTCGATGCGCTCTCTGCCAAGGATTTCGTGAAATGCGTTTCTTTGAAAGATCGAATGGAAGAGGGCTTTTCTTACGGATTGCTGCCCATGTGCGTCAAGCGGATAAAACAGCTGGTTGCCGTTGTGAGCTTGGGCTCGGAAGGCAATGCTTCTCAAATCCCATGCGAGCTCGGAGAGCCCGATTGGAAATGCCGTAAACTGATTGCCTGGGCCAAAGGCTTTGACGGAGCAAAACTTCGGACAATCATACAAAACGCCGTAGACTGCGAATCCCTCATGAAATCCGGTCACAATCCTGACGATGCGTTCATGAATTGGGTTTTGTTCGTCTGCAGATAAACAACAAAGGCCCGCATCTGCGGGCCTTTGTTTTGCATGTTTATGTT
>JAGCZM010000087.1 GCA_017960005.1 Eggerthellaceae bacterium | reverse complement strand
TTTTAGAAAAAGCGTACGCGACAACCAGACCGATTGCAATCAAGCCCAGGCCCAAGAAGTTGTTCGCGACAAAGCAAATCGCCATCAAAACAAGCATGGCAAAGAGTTTGAAGCGTGCATCAAGCCCATGCACGAAGCTGTGAGCGTTTAAGTATTTCCCGAATATGTATGGCGTTTTTTGCATGTTTTGATCAGGCGATTTTTTCTTCGTCGAACAAAAGACGGTTTTGTTCCAAAAGCGTTTTGTCGGCAATTATCTCTTCGGGTGTTTTATCGGCCACGATTCTGCCGTCGTTCATGATTATTGCCCTGTCGCATAAACGCGCGAGCTGCAGATCGTGGGTGATGAGCAGGGAGGTGATGCCCTCTTTTTTGAGGTTGACCATGATCCTTGCGAAATCGGTCTTGGATTCGGGATCGAGCATGCTGGCCGCTTCGTCGAATATGATGAGTTTGGGATTCATGGCCAAAACACCGGCGATGCAGATGCGCTGTTTTTGTCCTCCCGAAAGCGTGTGGATGGTGCTTTCGGTATGGTCTTGCATCCCGACACGCTCCAAAGAACGTTTGACTATGGCGGGAATCTCGGATTCGTCTATATCGAGGTTTCTCGGTCCGAACGCCACGTCTTCGAAAACGATATCCGCAACCGATTGATCGTCCGGGTTTTGAAACACCATACCGGCGGTTTTGCGGATGGAAAGCGTCAGTTTTTTGTCAAGCGTATCCATTCCAAACACTTTTACATGCCCCTCATCGGGCAAAAGCAGCGCATTGATCAGGCGCACGAGCGTGCTTTTGCCGCTGCCGTTGGGTCCGAGTATGCACAAAAGCTCGTTTTGTTTGATCTCGAGGGAGACGTCTTTGAGGACATCGGTTTTTCCGTCATAAGAAAAACGGACATGTTCGAATACAACCGCGTTATCCATGAGGTATCTCCTTATTTGTTTTCGTCTTTTTGCTTGCGTCCGCTGACTTGGTCTTTGAGCGGGGTCACCAAATTGGAGATGGATTTGTAAACAATCAAAGTCAAAACGGCATTCAGGACGGCTTTCATGGCATTGAACGGAAGCAGTATGGGGATAATCATTTCGATGACCGCATCAACGGGAGCGCCTATGTAGAAAGGAGTAATGACCAGATTGCCCGCTATTGCCATCGCGACAGAGCAGATAACGGAAACAACCAGGCCGACGATTGCACCTTTAAGCGAGCGGTGTTTCTTGTAGATGAGGCAAGCGGGCAGCACAAAGCCGATGACCACCAGCAGGTTCATCGCCGAGCCGGGGAAATCTCCCATGATAAGACCATGAATGCCTATCTCAACCACGCCGATGGACAGGCCCGCTGCCGGTCCGTAGATGAGACCCGTGATGATAATCGGCACAAAAGAGGGGTCGTATTTGAGAAAAGGCGCCGCCGGAAATATCGGGAACTCGACAAAGCCGAGCAGGATGGCCAGCGAACAAAGCAGCGCCATGGTGGTCAGTTGTTTTGTTGACCAACGGGGTGTGGTTTCGGTCTCAACAGAGGTGTCCACCGGAATTTTCATAAAAGCTCCTTTGATAAAAAACAAAGCCCGCATCTGAGTCATGCGGGCTTGGATGAGCAAATCGATTGATTGCATCCGTTTATGCGGCAAAACGCATATACGGCGCAACCGATATCTTTGTTCTGCATCTTCCATCCGGACTATAACCGTTGGTTTCGGAATCAAACCGAATCGTTCCTTTTGCAAAGGAGTCGCGGACTTGTGGACATTCGTCCCGTTACCGCCAGTGAGGAGTTCCGCCTCGCCCTGAAACAGACATGCGTATTATAAAAGTCTATGAGCGCCATTGCCACAAACAAGTGCCAAAAGGTTAAAATTCAAACATCGATTTTTGGGCATCATTCGGGCTGATTTTTTCTAAGGTGGGCTCATTATGAAAAAGATTTACGTGATAGGCGGTATGGGAGCCGGCAAAAGCTCGGTCAGCCATCGTTTGGCCGATAAGGGCTTTCCTTTAATCGATCTGGATAAACTCGGTCATGAAATCCATTCGTGGGATGTAGTCAAAGACGATCTCAAAAAAGAGTTCGGCGATGGGATTTTCGATGCCGACGGAAGCATCAATCGTCGCGAACTGGCACGTCTTGCGTTCGCCTCTCCGGCGGCAACCCGCCATCTGAATCGCATCACCCAGCCCCGCATTGAAGAGCTGCTTGCGGCGTGTTTGGACGAATGCGAAAAACAAGGCAACGGATTTTGTGTGGTCGAATGCTCGGTGCTTCGTTCGCGTACGTACTCGATTGCATATTACGCTGATGTGGTGTTGGCGGTTACGGCACCGCTTGACGAACGAATCAGACGCTGTGTTGCATCGGGCTTTGATGAAGCGGATGTGCGCGCCAGAATCGAGCGGCAGATAAGCGATGTCGACCGTGTTGCCATGGCGGATTTCGTGTTCGAAAACAACGGAACTTTGGAAGAGCTGCTTGCCAAGGTCGATGCTTGGTGGGAAGAGTTCAGCCGTCAGTAGACTTTTGGTTGATATCCATTGACGAGGCGATGAGATTCATCGCCTTTTTTATGTCGGTTTGGCATACGAGATATGAGCGGCTTTTGATGGGAACCGTTTAGGGTATTGATTGAGCATATAATTAGTTTTTGAACTGTCGGATAAACGTAATCGGGTCGGATAGCGTCGATGAAAAACGAAAGATTATCCATAGCAGGCAAACTGCCGATATCGAGATTGAGCAACACCGCTTTGACCGTGGTGTCTCCCTACGAACCCGCAGGCGATCAGCCGCAGGCCATCGACGAGCTGGCCAAGGGCATTCGTGAGGGACTTCGTTATCAAAAACTTCTTGGCGTAACCGGTTCGGGCAAGACCTTTACCATGGCCAAAGTCATCGAGCAGGTGCAAAAACCCACTTTGGTGCTTGCTCCCAACAAAACGCTTGCCGCGCAGCTTGCCTCCGAGCTCAAGGAATTCTTTCCCAACAATTCGGTGGTTTATTTCGTGTCGTATTACGACTATTACCAGCCCGAGGCTTATGTCCCTTCCACGGATACTTTTATCGAGAAGGATTCATCCATCAACGAGGAAGTGGAAAAGCTCCGTCATGCGGCGACCAGCGCGCTTCTCAGCCGCAAAGATTGCATTGTGGTGGCATCCGTCAGCTGTATCTACGGTATCGGCAGCCCCGAGGATTATGCGGATTTGTCGGTGTTCGCGGATAAACAGGTTCCGTGCTCTCGGGACGAAATCATCCATAAACTCATCGACATCCAATACGACAGAAACGATTACGAATTGAGTCGCGGAACGTTTAGGGTGAGGGGAGATTCGCTCGATGTATTTCCGCCTTATGCGGACAATCCGGTGAGGATAGAGTTTTGGGGAGACGAAATCGAAGAGATTTCGGAATTGGGGTTGGTTAGCGGAGAGATTCTCAATACCTACGAAGCCCTTCATATTTGGCCGGCCTCGCATTACGTGACCGCCAAACCCAAACTCGACCATGCTTTGTACACCATCAAAGAGGAGCTTGCGGATCGTTTGGGGCAGCTTAAAAGTGCGGGAAAGCTTTTGGAAGCGCAACGACTCGAGATGCGTACCAACTACGACCTCGAGATGCTCGAAAACGTCGGTTTCTGTTCGGGGATCGAGAATTATTCCCGGCATTTGGACGGCAGAAGCGCCGGCGAGCCTCCCTACACCTTAATCGATTATTTCCCCGAGGATTTCATGTGCATAATCGACGAGAGCCATGTGACCGTGCCGCAGATCCGCGGTATGTATGAGGGGGACCGCTCCCGCAAGGTCACGCTTGTCGATCACGGGTTCAGATTGCCTTCGTGTTTGGACAACCGTCCGCTTCGTTTCGACGAGTTCGAGGCACGTGTTCCGCAATTCATTTATGTTTCGGCAACGCCCGGCGATTACGAAAATCGCGTTTGCCAAAAGACCGTCGAGCAAATCATCCGTCCTACCGGTCTTCTCGATCCCGAAATCTCGGTCAGAACGAGCATCTCCCAAATCGACGACATTATCGATGAGGCGAAAGCCTGCGCGCAAAACCATGAACGCGTTTTGATCACCACCTTGACCAAGAAAATGGCCGAGGATTTGACCGACCATTTGCTCGATTGCGGCATCAAGGCGCGTTATATGCATTCGGATATCGGAACGCTTGAGCGCGTCGAGATTTTAAGTGATTTGCGTCGCGGCGCATTCGACGTGCTGGTCGGCATCAACTTGCTTCGCGAGGGCCTGGATTTGCCCGAGGTGGCATTGGTTGCCATTCTGGATGCCGACAAAGAAGGCTTTTTGCGCAATCATCGCAGTTTGATTCAGACGATAGGGCGTGCCGCCAGAAATGTCAGCGGACGCGTCATCATGTATGCCGACAAGGTCACCGACTCCATGCAGATGGCCATTGACGAAACCCGCCGACGCCGCGAATTGCAGATGGCTTTCAACAAAGAACACGGCATCGAGCCTCAGACCATCCGCAAAGCCGTCAACGATATCATCGGCTACGTGGTCCATGACGACGAAACGGTTTCGGCGCAATCGATCAGCGCGCAGCTTGAGGGTATGCAAAAGGAAGATATTTTGCGTATCGTTGCGGCGATGGAAGAAGAGATGGTCGAGGCATCAAAGGATATGGATTTCGAGAGAGCGGCGCAGTTGCGCGACCGCATTGTACAATTACGTGTCGAGCTGGAAGACGCGACCGAAGATGTCGTTTTAAGCAATCTCAAAAAGAGCGCTCGGCGCGGATCGGCTTACGGAAACAGGAAACATGCGGCATACGGCTCCTCCCGCCGTTTTTGACAGATAAGGGAACAAACATGATCGACCAAATTGATGTCGTAAACGTCGCTTCCATCAAATCGGCTTCGCTGATTCCCGGCAAAGCCCTGACGGTCGTAACCGGAGAAACCGGTGTCGGAAAGACCGCACTCATAAATGCGATAAAGATTCTCATCGGAGAAAAAGCGGATAAAGATGTCGTTCGCTCCGGGGAATCGGAGTTGTGTGTTACCGGTCGTCTTTATCAATCGGATAAATCGGCAGATGAATCCGATTTGTATGACGAGGACGGCTTTCTCATCGTTCAGCGGAAAATCTCTTCAGACGGCCGTTCCAGAGTTACCGTTAACGGATCCATGGCCACGGTGGGAGAGCTTGCTTCCTGTGTTGCCCCGTCGATTGATTTGTGCGGGCAGCACGAGCATCAAAACCTCATGAAAGTGTCCAACCACGCACGTTTGCTCAACGAATGGGCAAAAGACAATCTCGGCTCACTCAAAGAGGCTTATACGGAGGCGTTTTTGGGGGCAAAGGCGGCCAAAGAGTCCCTCGATTTGCTTATTTCCGAAACTCAAAACCGTCAGGAGGCTTTGGCGGATGCGCAGTATGTCATCAAACGTATCGGCGAGGTCAATCCGCAGCCCGGTGAGTACGAAACATTGCTCGAACAACTCAGAATCGCCCAATCATCCGAGGCTCTTTTGCAGATTGCCCATGACACGCACGATGCACTGGTGCGCGACGGCGGCATAAATGATTTGCTTGCCAAGGCGACATACGCATGGCAGCGTTCGAGCACTCATGACGAAAACTTGGACAAAACCATGCGTGTGGTTTTGGACGCATCCGTTGTTTTGGAGGATGCGGCACAAGATATCGAGCGTTATTGCCACGGTATGGACTTCGATGAGGCATGGATCGAAGAAGCACAAAATCGCATTGCCGCCATGCAGGGGCTTATGAGGATATACGGGCCCCGACCCGAAGACGTGTTCGGGCATTTGGAGCGTGCCCGCGAAAAAGTCGCGATGATAAACGATGCCGATGAGCATCTCGAAATCGCCGCAAAGACTCTCGACTTGGCCGAAACGACACTCGAGAAAGCGGCCCGCGCTTACGCAAGCGCACAAGAAAAGTTCGCTCCCTTGTTTGCCGATGCCGTATCAAACAATATGTCTCGTCTGGAAATGGGTTCGGCTTCTTTGGTATGCGAGGTTCAGCTGCAAGCGCGCGGACAGTGGAACCAAAACAATCCCTGTCATGTCGAGTTCATGTTCAAGCCCGCATCCGGTATGGATGCGCTTTCTTTGGCAAAAATCGCATCGGGCGGCGAGGTAAGCCGCGTCATGCTGGCCATCAAGGCCGTATTGGGAGCGGCAGACAATGTCGAGACGTTGATATTCGACGAAATCGATGCGGGTGTGGGAGGCAGCGCCGCTCATGCCATCGCGTCTTTGTTGTCCGATCTTGCCAAAACACATCAGGTTATCGTGGTGACGCATTTGGCCCAGATTGCGGCTTATGCGGACACGCACTATGTCGCATCCAAAAGTTCATCTTCTCTTCCCGAAACAACTTTCTCATCCGTTGAGGGGCAATCGCGTGTGGAAGAGATAGCCCGTATGCTTTCCGGGAAGGTGACGGAGGCATCCCTTGCGCATGCTAGGGAACTGCTCTTCGTAGGCTGATTAATTGTTGAGCAGATACGTCGCCGTTTCGGGGAAGTTGACGTATTGAAGCATGTCGCTGACGGTTATAAAGGTATAACCGCGCTCAATCATGATGGGCAAAGCGATTTTGAGGGCCTGGATGGTCTTGGAGCGGTTGCCACCTCCGTCATGCATGTGAACCACATCTCCGCTTTGGGCATATAAAAGTGCACTGACGATATCTTCGACGCGGTTGTCGGTGTTCCAGTCATTGGTTTCGATGGTCCAGCCCACTTCGATATCGACATAGGGGCTGATGTTTTTTATCAAAGCTCCGCGCAGATTGCCACCCGGTGCTCTGAATATCTGAGGCAGAGGTTGTCTTATACGCGATTCGATGGCCTGATAGCCTTTTTGTATCTCGTTGATTTGTTCTGCTTGGCTCATCAGCGACATGTCGGTGCCATACCCGCTTCCCGCCGCATGGGTATAACCGTGGGTGAGCACTTCATGTCCCGCCGCAACCATGTCTGAGAGCAAATTGGCATAATAGCCCATGGAGGTTATCTCCTCGATTTGCGTCCCCACCTGGAAAAACGTTGCGACGGCATTGTATTGCCTGAGCAAAGCAAGGATTTCTTCGGTATAGGTCCACCAGGGACCGTCATCGAAGGTCAGAGCGATTACCTTGTTTTCTCCGGGGGTGGCATTTACCGATACGACGCCCTGCGGAATCATCGGTACGGTTTCTTCCACGATGCTGATACGGGAGGTTTTGCCCGTCCGGTATGTGTTGAGGCCGTCTTTGCCTTGGGTAAAGACATGGAACGCGTAACCGTAATAGTCGGTTGAGGTACGGGTGGTGTAGGGTACCGTGACGGCTGTCGTCACGAAATCCTCGACGACGTTTTCTCCGTCGCGGATGATGACTTCATCACCCTTATGCAAGACACGATTGCCATCCGAGGTTTCTTCTCCGTTGACGCTTGCCCAGAAGGGCTGCCCGCCGCCTTTTTCTATGATCGAATCGTCGATTGCCAAATAATCGCCCGGGGTGGGGTTGGCATAGCGATACGTGATACAGGTCTGCAGTTTGAATCCGCGCTCGACGGTATGCGCCGCTCCGTTTACGGTTATCTCGAAAGTGGCGGGGTTGATAAAGGTTATGTATACGAAAAACAGCGCCAGCAAAGCCAAAGCGCCGAAGAAAACAAACGGAAGCGGATCGATGCGCCGCGTGGTCTTTCCCGAAATGCCGGAGATGAAATTGCCTTCGTTGTCGTTTGTGCCCAGGCTGCGGGGTACGTCGGTGCGTTTGCGCGGTCCTTTTTTCTCGTCGGTTCTGTTTTGCGAGGCAGACGAGCTGTTGATTTGTCCGACGTATTCGAGGAAGAGATTGTCGTAGGCCGTGCCGCTTCGTTGGGCCCGTTGCGCCGCTTTGGCGGTGGCATCGCGCACGGTGGAACGGCTTTCGTGCTCTTCGAAAGTATCCACCCAGGTATGATTGACAACCGGATCGTTGCTGCGGGTATGGCCCTTTGCCGCCTGTGCCGCCGCCGAGTTCGCAAACGTGCGATCGTAATCGTCCGCGGGGTTGTAGTTCAAATCGGGATTGGCCCTCGAAGCGCTTCGATTGGCGCTTGAGCTGCGTTTCTTCGGTTTGTTCGGATATGCGGCCAAAGGTTGTCTTTCGGATGTGTTGGGTGTGTTTACAAGCAACAAATTATACCAACATATCGCCGAAGCCTTATGGAGGGTAAGCGTATTTGTAGCCCGTTGGTTTATACTTAATCATTACATGATTTAGACGTAATCTGGAAGGTGTATATGTCTTTGACAGACGAACTTGCGCTTTTGCAAACGCAAACACTCGGCGCAATCGAGGCATCCCAAAGCGTTGCCGAGCTTGAAGCGGTACGCATCGCCGTTTTGGGGAAACAGGGTACTTTGACCGGTTATTTGCGCTCGATGGGGCAGGTTGCTCCCGAGATGCGTGCCGAGGTGGGCAAAACCGTCAATACCGTGCGTGTCGTCATCGAGGAAGCCCTCGCTTCGGCAAAACAAACCCTGGAAGCCAAGGAATTGTCCGAACGCATGCTGGCTTCGTCGGTCGATATCTCGATGCCGGGGCGTGCTCAGCAAATCGGCACCCGTCATCTCATCAACCGCATCTCAGATGAGATTTCCGAGATATTTTTGGGTCTGGGCTATCGTGTTGCCCAAGGCCCCGAAGTGGAAACCGATTACTACAACTTCACGGCCCTCAACGCTCCCGAGGACCATCCTTCCCGCGGTATGCAGGACACCTTCTACGTCAAAGATTTATCCGGGGATAAAAGCGGCGTGCGCGGAGAGTCCGACGTGTTGCTTCGTACTCAGACATCCGGCGTGCAGGTACACGTGATGGAAGGTCAGCAGCCTCCCATCTACATCGTCGCGCCCGGCAAAGTTTATCGCCGAGACGTGGCCGATCCCAGCCATCTTCCCCAGTTCACACAGATGGAAGGTCTGGCCATCGATAAGGGTCTTACGTTCGGCGATCTCAAAGGAACGCTCGATTATTTCTGCAAAGCGATGTTTGGCCCCGACAGAAAAACGCGCTTCAGGGCGCATTATTTCCCGTTCACGGAACCTTCTGCCGAAGTGGATGTCAGCTGCGGCATCTGTCATGGCGAAGGATGCCGTTTTTGCAAAGGCACCGGCTGGCTTGAGATTTTGGGATGCGGCATGGTCGATCCCAATGTTTTGCGTATGTCCGGTATAGACCCGGAAGAATATTCCGGGTTCGCGTTCGGCGTGGGCATAGAGCGCGTCGCCTGCCTCAAATACAACGTACCCGATCTGCGTATGCTCCTTGACGGCGACATGCGCTTCCTTCGTCAGTTCTAAAAGGGGGCGCAACACTTATGCGTGTATCGCTGAATTGGTTAAACGAATACGTCGATGTCCCGAGCGATCTGAAGGAATTCTGCGATCGTTTGGACTTGACCGGTACCGGTGTCGAGGGCGTCGAGGTTTTGGGAGACGCATTCAAAAACGTGGTGACGGGTAAAATCGTTTCCAAGAAACCGCATCCGGATTCCGATCATATGTGGGTTACCACCGTCGATGTGGGCTTATGCAATCTCGACGAAAACCAAAAACCCGCTCCTTTGCAAATCGTATGCGGCGCACAGAATTTCGAAGAAGGAAACCATGTGGTCGTGGCGATGATTGGTGCGGTTTTGCCCGGGGATTTCGTGATCAAAAAGAGCAAATTGCGCGGTGTGGAAAGCTGCGGCATGAACTGCAGCGCCCGCGAACTCGGCTTGGGAAGCGATCACAGCGGTATCATGATTCTGCCCGACGACGCTCCCATCGGCATTCCTTTTGCCGATTACATGAAATCATCCGACACGGTACTCGATTTGGAGATCACTCCCAACCGTCCCGATTGTCTGAGCATGGTCGGCATGGCGCGCGAGGTGGGTGCGATGTATCGCATGCCTGCCCGCAATCCGCTTTCTTCCATGAAAGCCAAGATTGATTCAAGTCCCAAGATCAAACAGGCAAATGCTCCCGCAACCGTCGAGATCGCCGATGCGAATCGTTGCGCTCGTTATACGGCATGCGTCATCAAGGGCGTCAAAGTCGGTCCCAGTCCCAAGTGGCTGGCCGATCGCGTCATCGCTTCGGGCACGCGTTCCATCAACAATATCGTCGATGTGACCAATTACATTTTGTATCTGTTCGGTCAACCGCTTCACTCGTTTGACTACGACAAACTTCTTTCGAAAGACGGCGTTGCCCACATCATCGTACGCGGTGCCCGCGATAACGAAAAAATGACGACGCTGGATGGGGAAGACAGGGTTTTGTCTTCGGACATGACCGTCATTTCCACGCCGGACGGAGCCGTTGCATTGGCAGGCGTCATGGGCGGCATGGATTCGGAAGTGACCGAAGAAACGACCGATATCCTGCTTGAAGCAGCGACGTTCAACCATTCCTGTACTTCGCGTACCAGCCGCAATCTCGGATTGATTTCCGAGGCATCGATGCGCTACGAGCGTATCGTCGACGACAATCCGATAGCCGACATCGCACAGGCTGCCGCCGCATTGATCATCGAGGTTGCCGGTGGCTCTCTCGTTACGTTTGACGGCAACGATATCGGTTTGGTAGACGTTTATAAAGAACACACGAAGCCCCGTGATTTGACGTTCAGGGTCAAACGGTTCCGCTCGATGATGGGCGAGGACATCCCGCAAAAAGATATCGAAGAGATATTGGGTTTGCTCGGCTGCGAGGTAGGCGAGGGTGATAAAGCCGATATCTTGCATGTCGTCGCTCCGACATACAGGCCGGATCTCGAGCGCGAAATCGATCTGTACGAAGAAGTGCTTCGTCTGTTCGGGATGGATAAAATCACGCCGACTTTACCCGGCGGACGGGGAAGAAACGCATCCAAGAGTCTTCGTCAGGAAAAACTGGCGCTGTTGAACGATACCCTGCGTGCCAGCGGCTTGAACGAAACCATGACGTATTCGTTCGCACGGGCAGACGATATCGATGTTTTGCGTCTTCCCAAAGAGGGTTTGGGTTTGGCGGTCGAGCTGCTCAACCCGCTCAATGCCGATCAGGGTGTCATGCGCCAAAGCATCATTCCCGGTTTGTTGCGTAGCGTTTCCTACAATCAAAACCGCGGCGTAAAAAACGTTGCCCTTTACGAAATCGGTACCGTATTTTTTGCCCATGAAGGCAAAAAACAGCCCATCGAGCGTCAAAAAGTTGCCGGTGTGTTGGCCGGATCGATGCATGAAGTTTCATGGAACAGAAACGACGCACCGTTTGATTTCTTCGACGGAAAAGGCGTTTTGGAAAACATAGCTCGCGAGTTTGCCATTCCCAAAATCAGATTCAAGGAAGCAAACGGGCAAGACGCACCCCATTTGCAACCCGGGCGCGGCGCCTGGATGCTTTCGGGAGGAACGGTATTGGGTTGGGTCGGAGAGATTCATCCGGAGGTCGCCGCGGCGTTTGACATCAACGCATCCGTGGTGGCATTCGAACTCGATCTGGACCAGTTGACGGCGGTATCGGCGCCGGCAAGACCTTATACGGATGTTCCGGTGTTTCCGGCAATGAACATGGATGTCGCATTTGTCGTTGACGAGGACATCACCTGCGAAAAACTGACGCAGTTCATCCAAAGTGCCGCGGGCAAATTGCTCGAGAGCGTTTCTCTGTTCGATGTGTACCGTGACGAAAAACGTCTCGGCAAAGGCAAAAAGAGTATGGCGTTTGCGCTTTGCTATCGTGCTCAGGACAGAACGCTTACCGGAGAAGAAGTCGAAGCGGTGCACAAAAAGATGATCGCCAAGGTCTGCAACGCCTGTGGCGGCGAGGTTCGCGCTTAAATCGCTTTGGAATCGTATCGAATCAAAAGGCCCGAGAAACCTGCGTTCTCGGGCCTTTGCGGTTATCGGGTATGTACCTTTGCCATGGAAACAGGCGATTCCCCAATCGGCTGTATGAAGCCGGCCGACGCCACACAAAAGCACTGTCTTTCTTGCGCCGCCTTGGAAGTGAAGGAAAAGAAGTTGTTGCGATGGGATGGTTGACAATCAGTGGGATTGGTTTGGAACGGGCTCATGCGCAAAACAGGCGAACACGCTTTTGCAAGCGACGGCGGCTTCGATAAAGGCATCATGGAAACCGCCCATCAAAAAAGACTCTCTTCTTGCTGCATATCCACCCTTTCTTCTTGATGAACCGAAAAAAGAAGTCGGCGTGCTGTGTTTGCGTCGGTTTTGCCCAACTTGCTTCGAATGTCCATGATGAAAGTCTATCGCTTCAAAGAGGTCCCAAAAGTCTTTCAAAAATTGAGCAGATATATATCAATCCGTTATGGGGGTGTTTGGGCAGTTATGTTGATGATTTGAGAGCGCGCCTCATGGGCGCTGCCGCGGGTAATACAATAAAAGCGATAAAAAAGAAGATCGGCGCAACGCCTGAAAGATCGGATTTGCCATGGCTAAAAACAATATAGACCCCCGCACGCTTGCCCAAGCACCGACCGATACGGTGGGCCTGGGCGTCGATATCGTTGAAATCGATCGCATGAAGGCCATCATCGAGCGTACGCCTTCTTTTGTCGAGAAGGTGTTTTCCGAAGAAGAGCGGGCATATTGTTCGTCAAGGCAAAATCCCGCGGCTCATTTCGCATCGAGATTCGCGGCCAAGGAGGCTGTCGTCAAGGCATTGGGCATCGGGTTTTCCGAAGGGGTGGGGGTGCGTGACATCGAGGTCAAGCTCACTTCGAAGGGCCGGCCCTATCCCGTTCTCACGGGCAAAGCAAAACAGATTGCAACGGATATGGGCGTGCTGGAAACCCACCTTTCTTTGTCGTACTCGAGAAGCGAAGCGGTTGCCTGTGCATTGATCGTCACGCGGGATTCTTTGGCGGCGCAATTAAGCCGTATCGATCCCACGGAGCAGCTGGCCAAACAGTTCAAGGAAGCACGCGCTTTGCTTGATATGTCCGAGGAAGAACTCAAAAAGGCCGAAGAGCAAACAATAAGCGATATGGTCGATGACGAGTAAGCACATGAATGCCGAGCGTGCGCATATCGTTTCTTCCTTTGCCGAGGTGGCAAAATATTTGCCCTGGCCCAAACCCGATACGGACAAATACTCCCGCGGCAAGTGCGTCGTCATTGCAGGTTCGCCCGCTTATCCCGGTGCCGCCGTATTGAGCTGCATCGCCGCGCAGAGAAGCGGGGCGGGCTATGTGGAGCTGTATACGCATTCTCAAAACGTCGACAAGATCCAAATGGCTTATCCCTCGTTGGTGGTACGTTCTTGGGATGCATTCGACAAAGAGGTTGCTCAATCATATGCAGACAAGGCCGTGGCCATGGTTTTGGGACCGGGCTTTGATGCAAACCGGGCTACAGACGCATCTTTAATCGAGGCCGCTCTTTCTTGTCCTGCGGCGCTTTTAATCGACGGGGGAGCACTCGGGATGCTCACAAAAGACGAGGTGTATGCCCGCTGTCGGCCCCTGATCAAAAATCGCGATCTCATAAAGCATCCGATAGTCATGACCCCTCATCAAGGGGAAGCGAAGCGTTTGTATGCGCGCATCGGCAAAGCGGATGCCATCGGAGTCAAACAGGCATTTGAGCTGGCCGAATACTACGAAAGCCTCATCGTTTTGAAGGGTCCGGACACCTATATCGTCTCGAAAGACGATACACAGCCGACAAAGGTGGTGTTCGGGGGAGCCGAGCTTGCCAAAGCGGGAAGCGGAGATGTCTTATCCGGTATCATCGGCGCGTTTTTGGCACAGGGTACGGACGCAAATGTCGCCTGCGTGCTGGGTGTGTCTTTGCATGCGGAATCCGGCAGAATCGCCGCCGATCGAAAAACGGAGATATCGGTTGTCCCCGAGGATGTCGCGGAGGCGATTCCGGAGGCAATCAAGCGATATCGTTTGCGATAGAATTGCAAAAAAAGAAAAAGGAAACGCGCATTATGTGTTGTGCCAAAAACAATTTCGATGAAAATCAAAGATCGTTGTTCGACATGTTCGATGCAAACGATGCCGATGTCTCATCGAACGAAAAGCCCCGCGAGGATAACGAAAAAGTACGTTTGCGCATCAAGGCTCTTCGTGACGAAATCAACCGCAACACATATCTGTATTACGCTCTCGATGCCCCCGAAATCTCCGACTATGCTTACGACTCGCTGATGCGTGAGCTTAAGGATTTGGAGCAGGCTTTTCCCGAGTTCGACGATCCGAGTTCTCCCACGCATCGGGTCGGCGGTTACGTGACCGAACAGTTTGCTCCGGTCAAACATCAACACCGCATGTACAGTCTGGATAACGCCATGGATTTGGATGAGCTCGATGCATGGCTCAACCGCGTTATCGAAGCGCTCGGCTACATGCCCGAAGTGGTGTGCGAACTCAAAATCGACGGTTCGAGCATTTCTCTTTCTTACGAAAACGGCTTGCTGATTCGCGCGGCGACCCGCGGAGACGGCGTCACCGGCGAAGATGTCAGCGCCAATATGCGCACGGTTTCCAACGTCCCGGCTGCATTTAAGCCCAAGGGTATGGAAGGCTTGGTCGACCCGAGCGGATTTGTCGAGGTACGCGGCGAGGTGTATATGCCCAAGAAAAGTTTTGACGCGCTCAACGAAGCCGCCGAACTTGCGGGCAAGCAGACGTTTGCCAACCCGCGCAATGCCGCTGCGGGCAGTCTGCGACAAAAGGATCCTTCCGTAACCGCCCAGCGCGACCTGTCCACGTTTTTGTATTCGGTGGCGGATACCTCCGCGCTCAAAGTCGGTTCGCAGTTCGGATTGCTCGAGTGGCTTGCCGATTGCGGGTTTGGGGTGAACCCCGATGTCAAGTTATGCAAAACCGCCGCTCAGGTTCATGATTTTTGCGCCGATGCGCTTGAGCATCGAAGCGAGCTTCCTTACGAAATCGACGGCGTGGTCGTCAAAGTAAACGATTTTGCGCTCCAGGAAGAACTCGGGTTTACTGCCCGTGCTCCCAAATGGGCCATTGCTTTCAAGTTTCCGCCGGAAGAAAAGACCACGCTACTGAAAGACATTACCGTACAGGTCGGCCGTACCGGCGTGTTGACACCCGTTGCCGAACTCGAAAAAGTCAAAGTCGCCGGCTCGGAAGTCAGCCGCGCAACGTTGCACAACCTCGATGAGGTGCATCGCAAAGACGTGCGTATCGGCGATACCGTCATCGTCAGAAAAGCCGGAGACGTCATCCCCGAAGTGTTGGGCCCCGTTTTGTCTCTTCGTCCCGCCGACGCACGCGTATGGCAGATGCCCGAGGTATGCCCGGCTTGCCAAAGCCCGGTCATCCGCGAAGAGGGAGAGGCGGCATTTAGATGTATCTCGCTTGACTGCCCCGCGCAGGCAACCGAGCGTCTCATCCATTGGGCAAGTCGCGGCGCCATGGACATCGACGGCATGGGCGACGAGATCGTCAAACAGCTGGTTGAAACCGATACGGTGCTCGACGTGGCCGATTACTACCATCTGACCGAGGACGATTTGGCCATGCTTCCCACCAACCGTCATCGCGTCGATTCCCAAGAAAGGGTTTTGCTCGGCCATACCATTGCCGCAAAGCTCTATGCGCAGATACAAGAAAGCAAAAACCGTTCCTTTGCCCGTGTTTTGTTTGGATTGGGAATCCGTATGGTCGGCAAAACAACCGCCGAGGCTCTGGTCGAGGTTTATCCCAACATCGATGATTTGATGAGCGCCTCCAAAGAGGATCTGGCAGCCGTGTCCGGGGTGGGAGAGAAGATAGCCCACAGCATTTACGTGTTTTTGCGTACTCCCAAAAACATCGAAGTAATACAGCGGCTCCGCGCCCAGGGTGTCAATATGCAGCAGCAAACCGATTCCCCGAACGATTTGCCGCAGGTGCTCAAAGGCATGACGTTTGTATTGACCGGTTCTTTGGTGCTAAGCGGCATGTCTCGTGACGAGGCATCGGCACGCCTGTCCCAATACGGCGCCAAGATTTCCGGATCGGTATCGAAAAACACCTCCGTGGTGCTGGTCGGCGAGGCTCCCGGTTCCAAATACGACAAAGCGCTGGAGCTCGGCG
>JAGCZM010000086.1 GCA_017960005.1 Eggerthellaceae bacterium | reverse complement strand
GCGAACGGCTTGCTCGATGCTTTCGATATCCGCGTTTATGACGTTCTCAAAGCGTGCTTTTGCCGTATCGAGATTTGCCAGATTCTTCGGAACATTGAGTACACGATATGCCTGCGGGATGCGATTGTCGTTTGCGTCAAGCGCAAGGGACGCGATGTTTGCAATCACGTTGTTTAACTGGCATCCGGTCAAGCCGCTTACCGCTTCAGGTAGATCTTCGTTTGCGGCAAGACCGGTCAGTGCACGGTAGACGTTGTTGCCGAACTTGGCCCAGTGCGCGGTCGATACCACCAATACCGGATTGTCCGTGGAAAGACGATCCGCTACCTCTAGTGCCACGGCGGTATGGGGATCTGCCAGATACCCGGTTTGTTCGAACACGCGCTTGATGGTGGCAAGACAGGTGTCGTTGTCGACGTAATCGGCAGCATAGGCCTGTCTTATCTTCGCAAACGTATCCGCATCGATTCTGAATGCTTTCTTCGTTTTGAGATCGCTCATCCAGGCATTTATCTTGGAAGCATCTCTGCCGGTCAACTCGAACAACTGACGTTCGAGATTGGAGGACACCAGAATATCCATGGAAGGAGAGGGGGTGAGTTTGAACTCACGGCTTGCGATATCGTAGGTACCCGTGTTGATGAAGTCGGTCAGCACATGGTTTTCGTTGGAAGCGCAAAGCAAACGCTCGATGGGAACTCCGATTTGCTTTGCGTACCATGCCGCCAAAATATTGCCGAAGTTTCCGGTGGGAACGCATACGTCGATGGGTTCTCCGGCCGCCACATTGCCCGATTTGACCATCTGGGCATAGGCGCTGATGTAATAAACGATTTGAGGAAGCAAGCGGCCCCAGTTGATGGAGTTGGCCGAAGAAAGCGCCACTTTGTGTTCTTTCATCAAAGCATCGTTGAACGCTTTGCTCCCGAAGACGTTTTTGACGCCGGTTTGGCATGCGTCGAAGTTGCCTTTTACTCCCCAAACCATGACATTGCCGCCCGATTGGGTAATCATCTGTTTTCTTTGAATATCCGATACGCCGCCATCGGGGTAAAGCACGCCGATACGTACGCCGTCTATGTCCTTGAACCCTTCGAGGGCGGCCTTGCCGGTATCGCCGGAGGTGGCAACCAGAATCAAAAAATCATGGTCGAGCTTGCCCAAGCTTTTGAGGTGGGCAACGCCCGCTCCGAAGAAACGGGGAAGGCATTGTAGCGCCATGTCTTTAAACGCGGAGGTGGGACCGTGCCAAAGCTCGAGGATGTGGGTTTGGGCGTTGAGTGAGGTGATGGGGCATATGTCTTCATCATCGAAGTTATCCCCGTAGGTTTGTTTCATGAGGGCATCGACGGCTTCATCGTCAAGATCGATGTCGAATGCTTTGTAGATGTAAGCCGCACGCTCGTGATACGGCATTTTGGACAAAGATAGGATTTCTTCCATGGAAAGATGGGGAAGAACTTCGGGAACGAAAAGACCGCCGCCCTCGGCAATGCCTTTAATCACCGCTTCGGTGAAGGTCAGCGGTTCATCGCAAAGTCCGCGCGTGTCGATGTAGCGGCATCCCTGTTTGTTTTCTTTACTTCCCAATTTGTACGCATCTTCCTTTCTTATCGCGCAAAAGTATACCTTGCTTTTATGTGCCTTAAACGTGTTCTCCATACAAAAACGCCGTTGAAGGGCGTCTTTGTATGCAATTGGCATCAAATATCGTGGTTTGTTGTTTCATTTACCCAACCCGTTGTGGTAAGATGGCAACCGACTTTAAGCATTAAACGCAATTCAAACACACCATGATGCAAGGAGTTTTGTGTCCGCAAGGAACAACATAGTTTCTTTTGATGAGGCCCGTCGCGCTCGGATGATGCGCAACGCGGCTTCATTTGATTATGAGGGCACAAAAGCCGCATCCTCCCAATCCTCGTTTTCCATGCCGGGATCTTTCGAAAGATCGACCCGCGCATGGAGGAAATCATGCGAAAGATCCGAAGCATTCGTGTCCGCCCATCGCGAGCAGCTGCAAAACAAGCGCAGGTTCAACTGGTCGGATACCGTCGGTTTTTCTTTCGAGGATGAAGACAGCGCCGTCAAGTTGACCAGGTTCAAGAGCCAACGCGCGCAAAACCGCGCACAGAAATCCGTCGACGAGCGTCATGCCAGACTGGTGCAGGAAAACATGCAGCGCAGAGAGTCTCTCCGTCAACCCGAATACCGCAGCTACGGCGAGGGTCGCTTCGCGCGTACATACGATGACAACGTTCAGGTACGTGAGTACGGCAGAAAACCGCGCGATGTCGAGTATCGCGAATACGGACGCGGTGCTGCTCCCCGCAAAGTCACCGAAGTCGAATACAAATCCATGCGCAAGCAAAAGGCCGAGGAACCGAAACGCGCCAAGGTCGCAAAGAGCAATTACAAGCCCAAGGACGGGCTGGAAAGATGGCTGAGGTTCGGCCGCGCCTACAGCCGTCCGGTCATGCATAAGATCATCTTGTCCGTATCGGCGGTATTGCTGGTAGCCATGGTCGGTGTATTCCTGTATCCGGCCGCCAAGGACTATTACGTATCCGTCCGAGAAAACGATCGTCTCAATGCCGAGTACCAAGCCGTGCTCGACAGAAACGATATCCTGCGCGATGAGATAGAAACCCTGCAAACCGATGAGGGTATCGAGGATTTGGCCCGTGAGGCATTCGGTTGGGTCAAAAAGGGAGAGACCTCCGTTGCCGTGGTCGGCATGGACGAAAACACCATCTCCGCTTATGTGCCCAACATCCCCCAAGGCAGTGTCGAGGCACCCCGCAGCTGGTTGACGGATTTGCTGGATTCGTTCTTCGGAATCAAATAAGAGCATCCCCATGGAACAATGCCATTGCGTCATAGACATCGGCACGGTAACCTGCCGCATGCTCTTGGCCGTATATGATCCGGACAACCCTTCTTCTTTGCGTGAGATTGCCCATCTCCACGAAATCACGGATTTGGGCAGGGGAGTGGACGGTACCGGTTATCTGTCCCATGACGGTATCAACCATGTCGAGACGGCAATCCGCAAGTTCATAAGCGTCCGCGACGCTTCGGCTCCCAAGGGCATGCCGCTTAACACGATATGCGTGGCAACATCGGCGACCAGGGATGCAAAGAACGCCGATAAGTTCAAATCGATGCTTCGCACATACGGGCTTGAACCCCGTGTCATCACCGGTCAAGAAGAAGGCGCCGCCTCCTTTGCCGGTGCGACGCTGGGGATGGAGGGCAAGTGCGTGATGATGGTCGACTCGGGTGGCGGCAGTACCGAAACCGTCATCGGTGTGGCCGGGCAGCGTCCTTTGTTCATTCATTCGTTTCAAGTGGGATGCAGGCGTGTCACCGACAGGTTCCTGCTGACCGACACGTATTCCGAAGAGCAGCTGTTTGCCGCATACGATTGGATCAAAAAGACCATGGAGCCCGTGCTTGGCGGTGCCCTCGAGGCGTTGGAGGCAAAGGGACTGAGCATGGAAGAGATAATCGCGGTGGCGGGATCTGCCACCTCCGCGGTATCGATTCGCGACGTGATGGATCCTTACGATCCGGCCAAGGTGCACGGTCAAACCGTATCCGCTGACGATCTGAACGCGTTGATCATGAGATTGTCCGCCGCACCGCAGGTGATGAGGCGCCGCGTCATCGGGCTGGAGCCCGAGCGCGCCGGTGTCATCGTGGGCGGTTTTTTGATTTTACGTGCCGTTCTCGACATCACGAAAAAGCCTTTTTACCGTGCCAGCGAGAACGACCTGTTGCAGGGAATCATATTGCAAAGCGCCCGATAAGGCTTTGTTTTTGCTACCATATGCAAGCACGGCAAACGGATATTTGCCCAAAAAAGAGCAAGCCGGGGGCGTGGCGGAATTGGCAGACGCAGCGGACTTAAAATCCGCCACCGAAAGGTTTAAGGGTTCGAGTCCCTTCGCCCCTACCAAAGGCTGTTTATTGAGAGAAAATGCGCATGGATGATCTTCGGACATTGTTTTCACAAGAAACTTCGTTCGGCGGATTCGATGAATTCCTGGACAGCAACGCCGCTTTGATCGGCGAGCTTGTCAACGCATACATTCCCCAAGGAGCGCATCCGGACATGGATCGCTACCTATACGAACCTCTTCGTTCCTACAGCAAAAACGGCGGCAAACGCCAGCGTCCCCTTCTTTGTTTGACCGCGTGCTCCGCGGTGGGAGGAGACGTCAATCGAGCCGTATCCGTGGCAGCCGCCATCGAGCATTTCCACACGGCGGCATTGATTCATGACGATATCGCCGACGGGGCGGAGCTGCGCCGCGGCAAACCCTGTCTGCATCTGACGCAGGGCGAAGGTCTTGCCATCAATATGGGAGATTTCGGGTTGTCGCTTGTCAACGGCGCGGTCATAAACGATCCGCTTTTGGATGATGCGACCAAGGTCCGCATCAGCGCCGAGCTTATCGAAATGACCAAAGCCACCGTCGAAGGACAAGCCCTCGACATCGGATGGGCAAGAGACGGGCGCTACGACATCACAGAGCAGGACTATCTCATCATGGCCACCTGCAAGACCGCTCATTATTCGGGAGCGGTTCCGTTGGCGGTCGGTGCCATCGTGGGAGGCGGAACCGAAGCCCAGATCGAGGCTTTGAGAAACTTCGGTTTGGATACCGGTCTCGCATTCCAGATACAAGACGATATTTTGAACCTGGTGGGTACCGAAGAGGGCACCAAGAAGGATTTCAGGAGCGACATAACCGAAGGAAAACGTACCTTGCCCGTGGTCTATGCCCTGCAGGTCCTTCCTCCGGATTTCCGCAAAAGATTGATCGGCATTTTGTCTTCTCATCAAAAGAATCCCGATGAGTTGCAAAAAGCCGTCGACATATTGCAGGCATGCGGTGCCATCGAGCATGCCCGCAATTACGCGCTCAACTTATCATCCATCGCCAAAAACAGGCTCTATGACACCATCGGTCCTTCCG
>JAGCZM010000085.1 GCA_017960005.1 Eggerthellaceae bacterium | reverse complement strand
GGCTTTTTCGGCAGCCTTTTCGGCAGCGGCTGCCTTCTTTTCCGCGATGCGCGCAAGCTCTTCTTCCTCGAGCACACGGTATGCCACCTTGCCTACCAAGGTCTTGGGCAACTCGTCTTTAAACTCGATGGCGTAGGGCATGGCGTACTTGGCGATGTTCTTCTTGGCGTAGGCCATCAACTCGGCACGGGTGTCGTCGTCTGCAGGTACGCCGGGTTTGAGCATGATGAACGCTTTGACCTTTTGCACCTTGATGTCATCCGGCACACCGATGACACAGCTCATCTGAACCTTCTCGTGTGCATCGAAAATGTTCTCCATCTGGCCGGGATAGATGTTGTATCCGCTGGAGATGATCATTCTCTTGTTGCGACCGCGGAAGTAGATGAAGCCTTCTTCGTCCATGGTGCCCAAGTCTCCGGTATGGACCCAGGTCAGACCGTCGCTGTGGATACGAAGCGTGTTGGCGGTCTCTTCGGGCATATCCATGTAACCCTTCATGACGGTGGGACCCGACAATACGATCTCGCCTTCCTCACCGTATGCACAAGGCGTCTCGGTGTTGGGGACGACGATTTTGTAATAGGTATCCGGGAACGGAATACCGATGCTCTTTTCCTTGTGATACGCAGGAGGAGTCAAGCAGCTTGCGGTAACGCATTCGGTGGTGCCGTAACCCTCGCGAATTTGCACGGAGGCGTTGTGATCGGCCAAGAACTTGTCCATCTTCTTCTTGAGCTCCGCGGAAAGCGAATCTCCTCCCGAAAACACGCCCTTGAGGCAGCTTAAGTCGGCGTTTTCCATGCTGTTGGTACGAAGCAGCGCCTCAAACAACGTCGGTACGCCGGCGATGAAGTTGCAGCGATGCTTGATGATGTCCTTGGCATACGTCTTGGCGGTAAAGCGCGGTACCAATACCACGCGTCCTCCCACGGAAAGCATGCTGTGGATGCATACACCCAATCCGAACCCATGGAACGTCGGCATGGCGGCCAGCATCTTGTCTCCGCGCGTGAACATCGGGTTGGTGGCCACGATCTGACGACCGAGGGCGTTGAAATTTAAGTTGGTGAGCATGATGCCTTTGGTGGTGCCGGTCGTACCACCGGAGTACAAAATGACAGCGGTGTCGTTGCTCTTGGGAAGGGACTTGTATTTCCAGAAGCAGGCTTTACCCAGCTCCATGAACTGTTCCCACATCAACACCGGCGCATCGTCGGGAATCTTTTTGATCTTGCGACCCTCGGTAAGCATGTAACCGGCCTTTAAAGGCTGACTGAGCTCGTCTTTGATGCTTGCCAAGATGACATGGGTCAGCTTGGTGTTGGCACGGATGTTTTCTACTTTTCCGTAGAACTGATCGAGGGTGACAATGGCCATGGATTTGGACATGTTGAGATAGTTCTCGATCTCTTTTTCCGCAGAAAGCGGATGAATCATGTTGGCGATGGCACCGACCAAGTTGACCGCATAAAACATGGTGATGGCCTGCGGGCAGTTGGGCATGGCGATGGTAACCTTGTCGCCCTTGCGTACGCCGATGACCTTTAAGGAGCGGGCGCACAAATTGATGTTGACGATCAATTGCTTGAACGTGGTCTTGGATCCCATGAAGTCCAATGCGATATTGTCGGGCTGCTCGGCGGCGATGGCGGCGATGGCCTCGTACATGGAACAATCCGGATACTCCAACTGCGTCGGAATTTCTCCCGCCGCCTTAAACCAAGGTGTGGGGACGTTCTCCGGAACGGGATATGTGATGTATTTCTTGATAGTTGCGTTTTTCAGAAGCTCGTTGGGATCGAGCTTGGGAATCTTAGCGACATGGAACCTGATAAAAGGCATCAGTACTCAACCTCCGTCTCAAACGGCTCTTCCAACAACTCCGGATTCTCGAAGATCTTCTTGAACAGCTGAATCGTTCTGGAATAGTAGTAGCCGTCGGCCAAACGTTCATCGATGGTGATACCCAGCTCGATGGACTCTTTTACGTCAAAGGAATAATCCTCATTGAAGAAAATGCGCGGTTGCTTTTTGCCGACCAACACGATAACGCTGTTGGTACCCCAGTTGGCCAAGTGATGGTAACCGGCGTTCAGCTTGATGGAACCGACGTTGCTCAACAAAGCGGTGGTGTGGTAAGGGTCGGTCGCGATGAAGCTGCGGGGAGCCAAATCGAACTTATCCAGCTGGCGGCATGCCCACACGACAAAGCGAACCAACGAATAGGGCAGTTTGGCAACCAAATCCATGGAATCGGCCGAGGAGTCTTTCTGCTCACCGCGGCAGAACTTGACCTGCTTGCGGATGGCCTCATGCATGGACTCGAGATTCATGTTTTCTGCTTCGTTGATGAAAGCCAAGCCCTCTTCGGCATCGTCGCCGAAGTATTTCTTGACCACAAACGAGGCGCTGACGTGATACCTCTGATAGATGCGTCCGCGGGCGATGTAGGTGTTCATCTTGGGACGCAAGGTGATGGTCTTTACCAATGCGGCAACGACAAAGTGGAAGATGGTATAGGGGATTTCGTCCTCGATACCCTCGATTTCGGCATTCTTTTTGGCCATGTACTCCTTGACCGGACCCAAATCGAACACCTCGGACAAATAGGTCTCGTTGTTGCAGCGCGTGGGGAACAACAAGTCCATTACTTTATGAAAGCCGTCGGCTTCACGGACATAACGTGCATCCGATCTGTCTCCGCGCCTTCTTTTGTAATCGGCGGGGACCGGCTTGCTTATGGTCAAATCCTCGCCATTTTCTTTTTTGCTCATTTTCAAACCTATCTCTTTTTGTACGGAATCCGTACCGGGTTTTTCGCTTTTGCCGAAGCATTTCAAAGGGCAAAATCCTCCTACAAAAGCCGTAATAGGCTAACACGCAAGCCCAAGGGTTTTGGCTTTTCCACACAACCCCTATAATGCGGCCTCAAAAATTCAAATTCACTTCACAACATAAACGCCCTTTTAAAAAGGGTTAAATCAAAAGATTCCACCATTGCTTGCGCAACGGTTTTTCGTACCTGTCCATATGTTGTGGTATTCGATTTCCTTATGGAAAACATAAAGCGCATCGGGTCTTATTTGCCGATGCGCTTTTATCCTCTGAATAAAATACTTTTTTAATCGAGTATGTCGGATACCGCCAGGGTGGCTTTGCCCTTGTTCCAGTGATACAAATCGACGGTGGGTTCAAGGTCCGCATCCTCGTTGTCATACACCATGAACGCAAAGTTGTCGGCACGTATCAAGTTATGATCGTCGCCCTTGAATCCGCTGTATACGGAGTAACCCAATACCTTGTCGGCGATAACGTCGATCTGTCCGGATTCCAAGTCGTAGCGCTTGAGAATGCCGACGTTGACAAAGCCGTCCTCCAGACGGACGTTGTCGATGTAGAACAGATACTTGCCGTCGTAGTCGAACTTGACCCAGTAGATGTCACCGGCGTCGGTGGCGGTATAGATTTGCTTGCCTATCAATCTGACACCCGGTTCGGGAGTATAGACATAGAGGTCTTCCCAGTTGCCGATGTTGCCTTTGGCATAGACGACGATCTCGTTGGTGGGAGATACCCTGAACGACACCACGTGGGTATCGATTTGCTGGGGCGTACCCATACCTCTGACCGATGTCGAAGCGCGATACAGCTCTCCTTCTCCGTCCACATAATAGGCATGGCCCCTGCTCACCGCAAAATCAAGCACGTCGTTGACGACAAGGCTGCGGGAGCCTGCCGCCACATCGATGGCATATACGCTCAATCCCAAGATACCCTGCGTGGTGACGAATATTCTTCCCACCCTATCTTGCGTATCCTCGGAAAGCAGACAGTAATCCGAATACACCGACGAAACCGCTCCCTCGGGGATGCTGACGGAACGGTAGCGTCCGTCCCCGCGCTCATAAACACCCACGATGCCCGAAGAAGGATCGTGTACGAAAAATACGGTCTCGGAAGAGTTCACGACCAGACGTGTCGAGCAGAAATAAGACGAGGTGCCCGTATAGGTGGCAACCAGGGCGGCCTTGCTTGACCCTTTATGCATATAGACGTTGTTTTCTCCGTCGCCGTATTCGACCCAAACGACAATGTCTCCCTCGTTGGCGATATAGAGGATGGCAACTTTGTTTTGCGTATCGGCTATCTTGGTTCCGGCCAACGTGGATGCATTGAGAAGATACAATCCTCCCTCCGCATCGAGATAAGACAGATATTTGGCGTTTTGGGAAACAGCGACATCGCGGGCCGTGGGCAGATAGGAGACTTCGTCTTTGGCATAGAAGTACAAAGCCCAGGTTTGTCCGTTTTCCTTGGTATAGATACAGTAATTGTCGGTAACGGTTTTAAGCGCATTTACCTCGGTATCGATGGGAGTTCCGACGTTGTTTGCGTCAAACACGCCGAGTTCTCCGTGCTGCGTGTATACGACCACATGGTTTCTGTCTGAGGTGGCGCGCAGAGAAACCATCTCGTTTACCGCCATCTGAAGCTCACCGGGAGCAAACACCACCGAATTGCCGTCGGTGGTGAGTATCTGAGACAACACGAGGTTGTCGGACAAACGACCCGGGACCAACTCTTTGTCTTTGGGGAAGTACACGAAATACAACGCCGCGCCCAGCGCTCCCAAAACAAAAACGGTCAAGATGATGGATACGATCAAAGAGCGTCTGGTCAATCCCCTCTTTTGTGCATAGCCGTCGAATCCGTTTTCTTTTTCCTTCTTGGCTGCTTTGCGGGACTGACGACGCGATCCGCTCAGCTGCTCTTCCATCAGTTTGAACTGCTGGCTTTGCGAAGGGCCCGGTTGCATGAACCTGTCGGGGTATTGCGGGTGGTTTTGATAAGCGTTTTGCTGCGGATATTGACCGTAGGACGGATAGACCTGCTGCTGCACACGCGGTTGGACGTATTGCTGCTGAGGACGGGTGTATTGTTGAGGTTGAACCCTCGGCTGTGCGTATTGTTGGGGACGGGGCTGAGCCTGGGGCTTGGGTTGCGATGCCGGCTGCGGCTTGGGAGGCTCGGGTTTTGACGGCATGGCGGCGTGCTTGCCGTGCGGATGCTCCGGATACTGTCCGTTTTCATCGGGAACCATGCGGTTTTCTCCGTAGGAGGCCGACCTTCCGTGTGCGGGGGCATGCGTGCTCGGCTGCGAAGGAGTGGGGACGTTTCCGGAAGACAGATTGTTGGGAGCGGGCGGCTGCGCATTGGCTGCCGCCATCTTGGCGGTGTTTGTCCATGCCGGATCTATTTGAGATGTCTCGGAGAAGAAATCGTCCTCTGCCATGAATAATCCCCTTATTTGTTGTCGTTAGTATCTTGCCACAATTCATGCTTGATTGCCTTTAACAAAACCGTGCCAAAATAAATTATGCGGATATAGATATATTTTTCATACTTGGTATGTAATTTGGTGTATTATGCCAATTGTTAGATTTATTTAACTTTTTTGCGTGCAAAGGAGGCCTGATGGGCACAACCGTCAAAGATGTTTGTCCCTGCGAGGAGACATGCGCCGTCGGAAACGCGCTTTCGATTATCGGCGGCAAGTGGAAACTCCGCATCATATGCAGCCTGTATATAGACGGAAGACAGCGCTACAACGATTTGCTCCGCAAAACGAAAGGCATCACCAATGCCATGCTTTCTTCGTCGCTTAAACAGCTCGAGCAAGACGGCATCGTCTCCCGTTACCACTTCCCCGAAATCCCTCCCCGTGTCGAATATGAACTCACCAAACACGGAGAAGAACTGTGGCCCATCCTGCATCGTTTGGTTCATTGGTCCAAAAACGAACCCTTCGACAGCGACGATGAGCCGGTACGCAAACAAACCGATTAACAAAAAGATTCTGTATCGAACATAAGAAAGGAACGCAAAAACAATGGATATCATGCAAGCCATCAAGACCAGAAGAAGTGTGAGAACTTTCGATTCGATGACGCTTGCGGCAGATGACGCAAAGCAAATCATCGAATGTGCAAAATCCGCCAAAAACCCTTACGGCATGGATGTCGAGTTCAGATTGCTCGATGCGAAAAAAGACGGATTGTCCTCTGTTGTCATCAACGGAACCGACTCCTTTATCGCCGGCAAAATGACGCGCGCCGCCCATGCGGAGGAGGCGTTCGGTTATACGTTTGAGCAGGTTGTCTTGTTTGCCCAGACCCTCGGCGTCGGTACCACCTGGATTGCCGGAACCATGGACAGAGCCGCGTTCGAGCGTGCCATGGACCTGCGAGAAGGCGAAGTCATGCCCTGCGTCAGCCCGCTCGGTTATCCCGCCAAGAAGATGTCGGTCAGAGAGACCATGATGAGAAAAGGCATCAAGGCCGATACCCGTTTTGCTTTTGAGGAGGTCTTCTTTGACGAGACGTTCAACCAACCCCTTGCCAAAGAAAAGGCAGGCAGGCTCGAAGATGCCCTCGAAGCCGTACGTCTTGCTCCTTCCGCAGTAAACAAACAGCCCTGGAGAGTTGTCGTCTGCGGTAACAAGGTCCATTTCTTCGAAAAGAAAAACGTCGGGTTCGACGACAACAAATGGGATATCCAGAAAGTGGATATGGGCATCGCTCTTTGTCATTTCGAGATGGGGGCAAAACAAAGCGGCCTTAATCCCGTGTTCGAGATTCAAGACCCCGGTTTGTCTTTGCCGGAGAACACCCGCTATATCGCTTCATTTGTTTTGTAAAGCTTATCCCCAAAGGTTGTTTATGCTGAATTTCGAACCGTATACCGTCGAGACGCTGGAGAAATACCTCCCCTATATCCGCAGGAGCACCTCGCATTGCTCCGAATTCTCGGCCGGATCCCAGTTCATGTGGAACGAGGGGGTGGAAATCTCCTATTGTCTTTGGAACGACACGTTTGTGATGAGCCAGCTTTTGGGAGGACAGCGCGCTTTTTCCTGGCCCATCGGGAAAGACCCCGACGGCATGATCGATAAGCTGCTGGTCTATACCAAGCAAAACCATCTTCCGCTTCGTTTCTTTGCCGCCACCGAAGATGTCGTCGAGAAAGTCAAAAGCGACCCCCGTCTTGCGCCGGCTTCATTTGATTTCGATGTGAGATGGAGCGATTACGTCTACTCTTTTGAAGAAGCCCATAATTTTGCGGGAAAGAAATTCGCGGGACAAAGAAACCATATCAACAAGTTTGTCCGCTTATACGGAGAGCCGGACGTACGCGTCTTGAGCGCAAAGGACAAACCCAAGCTCGATAAGATGATTGCCGAATACGAACGGCAGCACGCGACGAGAAACACCATGGAGCAAATGGAGCTCTCTCATGCAAAAGAATTGCTCTCTTCGTTTGAACGGTTCGGTTTGATCGGGGCCTGTCTTTACGTGAAGGATGACATCGTTGCCGTCAGCATCGGAGAAGTCATCGGGAATATGCTGCTTATTCATATAGAAAAGGCGCTCAAAGAGTATGAAGGCGCCTATCCGGTCATGTACCGCGGATTGGTACGCAAAACCCGAGAGCTTCTCGGACATCCCCTCGTCTATATAAACAGAGAAGACGACTCCGGAGATATCGGGCTGCGCACCTCAAAACGTCAATACCATCCCGTGTTCATGCTCAACAAATATGTGATACACATAAACTCCCCCGTCGCGCAAATCAAACAGTTGCCCGTCCTCGAATCAAACCGTGTTGTCCTTGACGAAATCAAAGAAACGGACAAAGAGGCATATCTCGAGCTTTGCTCCGACGTGGAAAACAACAAATACTGGGGATACGATTACCGGGAAGACCCCTATGTCACCGGTCCTTTGACGCCGGATACCTTTTATTCCTCCATGGCATATGACATGCGTATCGGCGATTCGTTGAACTTCGCGATAAGGTTAGGCCACGAAGGCGATTTGATCGGAGAATGCATTCTTTGGAACTTCTCTCAAGCAAAGGACGCCGAACTCGGTTGCCGTCTCATCCCCCGATATCACGGTCTGGGATATGGCAAAGAAGCGTTTGGGTTGGCGGCATCTTATGCGAAAGAAGTTTTGGGATTAAACGTCAATGCGCGATGCTTTAAAGAAAACGAAGCATCCAGACGCATGATTCTCGACAACGATTTCGTGGAAATAAACGAGGACGAAACCTTTTATTACTTCAAACAACCCTAAAAAAGAATGACGCCCGCATCCGCGGGCGTTTTGTTTGAATATCTCAGCCGACTGCTCCGAATAACGTACTGGTTAATATAAAAAAGACCGTGGCCAGCAATCCGAAGGCAAACAGCAAGCTCACGACGCCGCCCACCACAACCATCGAAACGACCAAGGCAATAACGCTTGTTCCGCCGTATTTGTTTATGTAGGCAATCCTTCCTTCAAAACCCTGTGTGTTCAACCTGTCGAGCTTTCTTTGAAGCGACCCCAAATAAAAGTAGTTCGAAAACATCCCGGAAAACACCGGCGGAAGCAACAAGGCGACCAAAGCAATCGCGCCGATAAGTTCGGCGAACAGCACGGCTATAAATATACAGACCGCGACAAACAACAGATAACCGATCCCGAACCCGTACATCCTGCGATAGAACGCCCAATACGGATTGAAGAAAAACGCGCACCAGTTCCAGCTGACGATCACCTCGCTGTTTAAGAACTTCCTGAAATGCGGCAAGTAGTATTCCTGTTTGTTTCCGACAAGAGAGGCAAGATCGGGATCTATCCCCTCGTAATAATCCGGCTGCTTAAACGGAGAATATACGGGCGTCGGCGGGTTGTCGGATTCGGAAGAAACGGGTTTGGGTGTGGCAACGACATATACCTCTTTGGGCTTTGACTCCGCCTGAGAAGGCTTGACAAGCTTTTCTCCGCAGCTGACGCAGTAGTTGTGTGTTTCGCTGTTTTGCGTACCGCAGCTCGGACAATAAACGACGTTTTCTTCCATGCTTTCTCCTTGAAACTTCCGATGCATAAAAATTATGTCATTATCGGCAACAAAACAAAAGCGCCCGCAAAAGCAGGCGCTTTCTTCCTTTGTTTTGTTTTGTCTTTATCCCAAAATGAGAAACGGCAGAGAAATGACGGCGCAAGACGCCAAGATGAACATCGGCACTATGATGCCGCCGAGAATCACCAACAAGGAGATGACCAAAGCGGTTGTGCTGGTGCCCTTGTTTTTTTCAATAAAGGCCTTGCGGCCGGCCGCATCGAATACTTTGAGCTGGTCTTTCTTGTAGTCAAGCGTCTTGTAGTAAAAGAAGTTGCCCCACAGACCGAGCGACACCCAAAAAGCTATGGTAAACAGGCCTTCCAAAATCGGAGAACCGAACCCGGCGATAATGCCGAGCAATAACGCCGCACCGATATATCCGAACGCGACCGCATACATTCTGCGATAGAACGCCCAAAACGGCATGAGGAGAAACGCACACCAGTTCCAGCTGATTTTGGCGGCGGAGTTGTTCATGGCGATGAACTTGGGGATGTATACCTCTTTCTTCTCTCCGATCAGCGCCACAAAATCCGGATCGAATCCGCTACGCTTTACCCAGTCATCGTTTTCGTTATAGGGGTTGCAGGTTGCCACAACCTCGACGGGTTGCTCGGCAGAAGATACCTCCGCATCAAGCTTGGTTCCGCATTGGGTGCAGAAAAGAGCATCGGAGCCGCTTATCGCGCCACAGTTGGGACAAATACGATTATCCATTTGTTTTGACCTCCGTTGTTTTCTTGCGTATGTTCATATATTAGTCGGTTGTGTCTTTGTTTGGCTTCCGTTGTTTTGTTTTTGTATAAAAAACGCCCGGGCATATAACCCGGGCGTTCTCCCGCTATGAACGAAAGACTAGTCTTCCACTACCTCAATGGCTCCCATGGGGCATTCGTCCATGCACTCGGAGCAACCGATGCAGTCATCTTCGTTGACGGCTTCGCAGATACCGTCGACAACTTCAAGTACACTTTGTGCACAAGCGTCCACGCAGATACCGCAGCCGATGCACTCTTCTTCGTTGATTACCGGATGGGCCATGCCTCTCTCCTTTGTTTCGTTATGCTTACTTGCCATCGGGTCGATTGTTGCCCGATATTCGATACCCGCGCAACATATCACACCGTGAGATATTTGCAATACGAAAATGCAAGAACGGTTGATTTTTTTCGGGACAAAAAAGAAAAATCAGGCACGCGGCATCTTTTTGAGGATTGCCCATGCCTTTTGTTTGTCCGCGGACGACTCCAACGCCTTCCCGAAATCCTCCAAAACAAACACCTCAAGTCCCAACACGTCGCATACGTCATTGACCTTAATCGACGCTTTGTAACCCAAAGACAAAACCTTTGCCGCGCTTACGTCGGTCACCAACACGCACTTGGGATCGAGCGCCTCGACAATCGTGAACAGATCCTCGGAAGAAAGAATGTTTCCTTCCTCAGATGCGACACTGACATATGCCGCCCAATCCTCTTTGTATCCGAAACTCTCACACGAGGCCTTGATTGCCGATACGACTTTCTCGCTTAAGGGCCTGTTTGAACAAACGACGACAAAAGGACTGAGGCTTCCCTGCAAATGCGCGGCGTACTTACGCCGAATCGGCTGCAAGCTTTCTTCAAAAATGTTACTTTTAATCGTAGAATTCACACTGATACCTTGAAGTTTGTCCTTGCGTGTCGTAAAACAACCATATAAGAATAATAACAACTTGAAAGGACTTTTGACATGTGCAACAACGGAATCAATACCGGTCAGTTCGAGCAGATGATCGAGCAGATCGATGACCATCTCAAAGTCGAGCGCAAATGGGCCCACAACATGGCTCACATGGCCGAGGATGCGGGTTTTGAAGCTACGGGCGATAAACTTCACGAAGTGTTTCGTGGAATAGACGAGATTCGCCAGTTGCTCGATGAGGCCAAAGACGCCCTCGAAAAAGATGTCGCATCCGGTGCCGCCGTATCGGTGACCTTGGTTTAAACGTTCCGACTTTTTTGGCAAGGAGCAAGAAGATGAACAACGACCTGGTGCGTTTCTCGGTTGCGATGCCCGAGGATTTGCTGATGGATTTCGACGCGTTTGCCGCGCGCAGAGGCGTTGCCAAAAACCGCAGCGAAGTCATCCGCGATTTGGTACGCGATGCGTTAAACGAAGAAGCGGTTGCGTTTCCCGGCGTAAAGGTCGTGGGAACGCTGACGGTAACATTCGATCATCACACGCCCGGTCTCCAGGAAAAGCTCGACGATTTCCAGCACGACTTTTTCGAAAATATAATCTCAACCATGCATGTTCATCTCGACCAACATCGCTGCCTTGAAGTCATCGTCTTGAAGGGCGACTCCTACGATATCCGCGACATCGCCGACTCCATCATCGGAACCAAGGGTGTCACCAACGGCAAGCTGGTACTGACCACGGTCGAATAGCCCGACCTGTTTACGGATAAAGGATTTGCAATGGATCAAACCGTAATGCTCGGCCACGGAAGCGGCGGTTCCATGATGAAGCGCATCATCGATGAGGTGTTTTTGGCCGCATACCCTTCCGCCGAACTTTTGCAGGGAAACGATGCGGCCGTTTTGCCCGCTCCCAGCGCAGGTGAGCGCTTGGCTTTTTCCACGGACGGTTTTGTCGTGTCGCCCCACTTCTTTCCGGGAGGAGATATCGGGCGTCTTGCGGTATGCGGTACCGTCAACGACGTGGCCACATCCGGCGCCAAACCTTTGTATCTCAGTTGCGGTTTTATCCTTGAAGAAGGATTTCCGATTGACGATCTGAAACGCATCTGCCAAAGCATGGCCGATGTCGCAAAAGAAGCCGGTGTTTCCTTGGTTACGGGAGACACCAAGGTGGTCAACAAGGGCCACGGAGACGGCATCTATATCACCACCGCCGGCATCGGCCTTATCCCCGAAGGAATCGATTTGGGTGGACAAAACATCAAGCCCGGCGACGCGGTATTGGTAAGCGGAACCTTGGGAGACCACGGCATCACCGTCATGAGCTGTCGTGAGGGTTTGAGTTTTAAGACGGATTTGCAATCCGATGCCGCTCCTCTCAATCATCTGATAGCAGACGTACTTTCTGCCGCACCTCATACACGGTGTTTCAGGGACCCGACACGCGGCGGTCTGGCTTCCACCTTAAACGAGTTTGCCCAACAGGCCAACGTCGATATCACCATCGAAGAGGATGCCATCCCCGTCAAAGACAGCGTACGCGGTGCCTGCGAAATGCTCGGCTATGATGTGCTGCAGGTAGCAAACGAAGGCAAGATGGTTTGCGTGGTGGACGCAAACGAGGCGCAAGTTGCCCTCCGTGCCATGCAAGCCAACAAATACGGCGCTGATGCCGCTATCATCGGATATGTCTCTTCGGTACAACCGGATCGCCTCCCCAAGGTTTATCTCAAAACCTCATTCGGAGGAACACGTATCCTGGATATGTTGGTGGGAGAACAGCTTCCCCGCATCTGCTGATTCGGGTGACTTTTGCCATTCAGGTTATCGCACGCATCCATACGGATTTCGAAGAAAAGTTCGGTATTCCGCGGCAGGCGGGATTGGTCAAGCAGCTTCGGGGAACCATTGTGTTCGAGCCGAAGTTCAGAGACCCGAATGCTTTGCGCGGTTTGGAAGATTTCTCTCATCTCTGGCTTTTATGGCTTTTCGAAAACGATGATGCGCCGGATACCTGGCATCCGATGGTACGGCCTCCCCGCCTCGGCGGAAACGACCGCGTCGGCGTGTTTGCCACGAGAAGCCCTTATCGGCCCAACCCCATCGGACTTTCTGCGGTAAAAATCGAATCGAT
>JAGCZM010000084.1 GCA_017960005.1 Eggerthellaceae bacterium | reverse complement strand
TGCTCGAATTATTTTGGTTTTTTGCAGGCATGGGCAAACGTCACTTCCGCCATCGCAAACGATGCCGTGCTCGTTAAAGCGCTTACGACATCGATTGCGCAGCATGCCTCTCTCGTCCGTGACGAAAACCGCGGGTACAAAGACGACCGTTATCAAAGAGATCGCCTCGCTTACGAGCGCGACCGTTACATCGACGAAGACGATGACTTTGACGAGAGGGATATGCGCAAGACGCGTACCCATCGTCGTTGATTATCGAAGGGTGGTGAGCCCAAGATGGCATACAGCGATTACAAAGAAGAGGCCATAAGGGCTTTCAACGAATACATCGCCAAAAGCGCCGAATCGAATCAAGACGACCGTGCCGTGGAAAAGGCGACGTTTGCCACCCGCGTGCTTTCGATGGAAGTGTTCGTGTTTACCATCGCGGCCCTTTCCATCATGGTGCTCATCGCAACCATTTTGACTCCCAATTCAAACACAATCGTCATGGCGATATCGGCCATCGTATTGGTGATATCGATTCTGGCGGTGGCCCGTTTGCTCTCCGATCCGGAAACCATCCGTGCCCGTCAATCCGATGCCATCCTCAAACTCGCCAGTCAAATGCTCGACAGCGTTCGCGAGGGATTAAACGAGCAGGCCGCGGCGCGTGTCTGCAACATGTTGCTCAGCTCCACCCGTGCCGTCGGTATCCTCATCACCGATACCGAAAAAGTATTGGGTTGCGCGGGAACCGTGTATTGCGAGGGGGACGCGACCGGCAAACCCATACCGTTTGACGCAATCGACAAGACCATATCCGACGGAGAGATGCGCATCCTCGAATCCCTGGAAAGAGAGGGGTTCAAAACGGAACAAAAAGAGCTTCGTTCCGCCATCATCGTGCCGCTTTACACCGGCAAAGACACGGTGGGAAGCTTTGTGTATTTCTATAAGAAATCCCGCCAGATTACCGAAACCCAGATATCGGTTGCCGAAGGGTTCGGCAATCTGCTTTCCACGGAGCTTGCGGCCGTTGCCATGGAGGAGCAGGCAAAGCTTGCCACCAGCATGAAACTCAAAGCCCTCCAAGGTCAGATCAATCCGCATTTTCTGTTCAACACCATCAATACCATCGCATCCCTTACCCGCACCGATCCCACGCGTGCCAGAAGGATGCTCCGCGAGTTTTCCGTGTTCTACCGCAGGACGCTCGAGGACAACCAAGACGTCATTTCTCTCGAGCGCGAGGTGGAACAAACGCAGCGTTATTTCCTTTTTGAGATAGCGAGGTTCGGAGAGGAGCGCGTGGAACTGGTGTGCGATGTCGATGACGAAGTCGCCGAGGTATCCGTCCCGCCGTTTTTGATTCAGCCGTTCGTGGAAAACTCCGTACAGCACGCGCTTCCGGTAGAGGGTAAACTGACGGTTACCATCGAAGCAAAACGCGTCGGAGACGATGTCGTCATCAAAATCATCGACAACGGCCTGGGGATGTCCGAATCTGCCCGAGAAAACATTCTTCACCCGATAGAGTCGACGGGCATGGGCATTGCCGTGTCAAACGTAAACGAACGCATCATCAGCGTTTACGGGCACGAATCGAAAATGGACGTGCAAAGCGCGCTGGGCAAAGGAACCACCGTCACGCTTTTGCTCAGACAAGCCGCATCGACAAAAGACCCGCTGTAGAAGCGGGTCTTTTTGATTTATCTTCCCGCGTAGTCGCGGTCTACCTGAATTACACAGAAATGATCCGGATACGACTCATGCACCAAAGCTCTGATTTGCGCGATGAGTTCGTTTGGCGTGATGGGGGAGTCAAAGGGCAATACCGCGTCGAAAATCAGATTGGTATGCGTGTCTCCCGGCGTCATCCTGAAATCGTGGATGGAGATGCGCGGATCTATCTTTTCTTTGATGCTTTCGGAAACCCATTTTCTCATTTCGGTGACGCGCGGATCGGTGGTGACCACCGGATCGAGGTGGATGGTTACCTCGATATGGTCGTTGTATCTGAAATCCCCTTCGAGATTGTCGATGATGTCATGGCTTTGCAAGACGGGGACTTCCGCGGCGACTTCGGCATGGAAGCTGGCAAACAATCTTCCCGGACCGTAGTCATGCACCATCAGATCGTGGATGCTCAGGATGCCGTCATAGGAAAGCGCTTTTTGCTCGATGAACTTGACCAGTTCGGGGTCGGGCGCCTTGCCCAAAAGCGGGTCGATGGTGTCTTTGACCAGACCGATACCCGAATAAAGGATGAACAGCGCAACGGCGATGCCCATGTAGGCATCCAGCTCTATTCCGCCGAAATGAGAAATCAGTGCGGCAACCAAAACCGCGGAGGTGGAGATGGCGTCGTTTCTGCTGTCGGTGGAGGTGGCGATGAGGGTTTGGCTGTTGATGTGGGTACCCATCTTTTTGTTGAACGCCATCAACCAAAGTTTGCCCAAGATGGCAAGCGCCAGCACAATGACCAATGCGATGGAAAACTCTACCGGTTCGGGATTGATGATCTTGTTGATTGAGCTGATGAGCAACTCGACGCCGACCACCAAGATCAAGGCCGATACGACCAAACCCGCCAGGTATTCGAAACGACCGTGTCCGTAGGGATGTTCGGGATTGGGTTGTTTGTTTGCAAGCCTGAACCCCAGCAAACTGATTATGTTGGATACCGCGTCGGTCAGGTTGTTGACGGCATCGGCGATGATGGCAACCGATCCCGCCAGAAAGCCGACGATCATCTTCGCGACGCATAAAATCGCGTTGCAGATGATGCCGGTGACGCTGGCGAACTTACCGATGGCCCCTCTGGTTTTGGGATCGGCGGTGTTGTCCGAGTCTTTGACAAAATGTTTTAACAGCCACTCCGACATATGAATCTTCTCCTTTGAGTGTCGGATGAATATGCATTTGCGCATGCGCAAACAAGCAATAGTCGATTATATGCGTTTTGGAGGATCAATCCATCCGGATGATGCTCGCAAGCGATCCTCTGTCGCCGCCTTTGCTCACCCGATGGGAGTAATAGGTTTTGGGATGGCAGCAGGTGCACTCGCCGAGGGTTTCGATAGAAAAGGAGGGGATGCCCAGCTGCTCAAGACGGCAGGCGATGACCGCCGCCAAGTCGCAGTGGTATTGCCCGGTTTTTTTGTTGGTAAGCTCGTATGCGCCGATTTGCTTTGCGACATCCGCTCCGATGAGCTCGTCGATGGCGCGGGGTACCTCATCATGCGTCTCGAAACAGCACTTGCGTATGCCCGGTCCGATGGCAACGCGGATGCGGGAGGGATCTGCCCCCAGTTTTGTCATCTCGGCGATGCCGCATTTCATGATGTCGGCAACGGTGCTTTTCCAACCGCAATGAAGGGCGGCGATGACATGGGCTTGCGGGTCATGAAGCAAAACGGGATGACAATCGGCCGTCCACACCGTCAGCGCAACCTTGGGTTTGTCGGTGACAAGGCCGTCCGTTTCTTTTATCTGGAATCCGTCTTGTGCGATAGAAAGGTCTTTTTCCGTGACATAGGCGACACGGTTTCCGTGGACTTGTTGGGTCGACACGAACATCGCTTCCTCGCCGTCTTTAATCAATCCGACGGCGGATGCGAACAGCTGCCAGTTTTCTTTGACTTTATCCGGATTGTCTCCGCGGTTGAGGCCCAGGTTAAGTGATGCGTAAACGCCTTCGCTTACGCCTCCCGTCCTTGTCGAAAACCCGTGCGTGCACGCGAGGTTTTGCGCGCGGATGACGCGGATGTCGTTGTTCTTTGTCGCAGCCGATGTGTTCATGGTTTATCAAAACAATCGTGACGATGGCGCCCCTGAGAGGATTCGAACCTCCGACGCACGGTTTAGGAAACCGACGCTCTATCCCCTGAGCTACAGGGGCGCGTTAAGCGTGCGTATTTTATCATGCCCCCGCTACGCGCATGGCGGCGATATCCTCAAAGAAGTCGGGGTATGACTTGGCTACGCAATCGGCTCCCCGCAGGATAAAGAGCGTGTTTTGTTTGACGAATCGAGGAGCGCACGATGCAAGCGATGCGGCCATGACGATGCGATGATCGTTTGCGCAATCGATGACGGCTTGTTTGGGGGTATGCGCATCGTTTGCGGGATATACCGTGAATGTATCCTCACCGATTTTGTATTCGATTCCGAGCTTTGCAAGCAGCAGCCCGATTTGTTTGATGCGGTTGCTTTCTTTTGTGGCAAGACGTTCGGTACGGACAAACTCGACCGGCGCATTGCCGCGGCATCCCGCAAAGACGGCAAGCACGGGTATCGCGTCGATGATGTCGTCGCATTCGATACTTATCTTGTCGGAAGCAGAAGCGATTTTATTTGCGAGGGAAGCGATGTTTTTGTCCGGCTGGAGGGATCGGGGGTTTAAGCCTTCGACGGTAATGTCGTTTCCGAGCAAAGAAGCGGCAAACCATATGCCGGCACTTGACCAGCAACCTTCGGCTTTGACGAGTCCGGGGGAGACGAATTTTCCATAGGAGAGGACGACGCGGTTTTGTTCGACGGTTGCTTTGATGCCGAATGGATCGAACATCTCGCATGTCATGTCGAGATAGGAGCGCGACGAGATGCCGGAAACGATTTCGAGGGATTCGTGTGCGTTCGAGCCGATATGGCGTTTGGCAAAAAGCGTATACATCAGCCCGGAAACGTATTGACTCGAGATGTTTCCTTCTATACGAAATTCGAAAGATTCGAGGATTGAGGAAGTTTTGATGGGCAAGGTTTGCGACTCGAACACAACGCCGTTTGCCGCGAGGGTATCAATCAGGTGCCTGATGGGGCGTTTTGCGAGAGAGTCCGAGCCTTTGACGGTAACGCGCTCATACAAAGCACAGGCAACCGGAAGCAAAAAACGCAATGTCGCGCCGCTGTCTTTGCAGTCGAGAATCGCTTCTTTTTTGTCAGCGACGATGGGGGAGACACTTAAACAAAAGGTCTTCTTGTTGCCGAGCGCCTCGGAGTTTTCCACAAGGATTTCGCAACCGAGTAAGCGCAGGCAATCGATGGTGGCAAGCACGTCCTCACAAAGGGTTCCGACGGCACGGATTTTGGTGGGGGTATCGGATAAGGATGCGCATATGAGTGCGCGATGAAGCGCGGATTTGGAGCTCGGTGCAATCGTATGCCCGCTTAAATGCGATGCGGGTAATGTGATGTCCATACGCTTTCCTCAATCGCGTGATAAGGGTTTTGTGTTTGGATATACTAACATCGCAAAAACCAAGATGGAGCGCAAAACACTTATCGGGAGCAAACATGGCTGATTTGATCAACAGGTTTCATAAGGACGTGCTGGTTGTGGGAGACGACATCGATCGTGCCCTGGAGCGCCGCGGCATCGACATCGCCCGAGACAAGGCGAACATCATGCTGCTTGAACCGGAAACGCTTGAGGATGCGTATCGCGTGGAAGGAGCGGCACAGGCACCCTGCATCGTCGCGAATACGGCTGATTTGCTTCCTGCCCGTCTGTTGAAAAGCAATATGGAACAAAGCCCGGATGACTTGGCTCATGCGGCTCTTTTTGCGGCTTCATTCGCAAAACCCCAACATCTTTTGGTGGAGATGGGTCCGTGCGGACTTCCGCTCGATCCTTCTTCCAAATCCTCCGTTGTCGAAAACCGCGACCAATACGCCGCGTTCACACGTGCTTTCGAAAAGCAAAATCGCATTGCCCGTCAAGGCGTATATGAGGGTGTCGTGCTTGACGAGGACGGGATGATGAGAGACGAGGGAATGCTTCCTTCGGGATTCGACGCGTATCTGCTGCGCGGTTTTTGTACCATCGCCGACATGAAGTGCGCTTTAAGCGGTATGCGCATGGTCTCGTATGAGCCGATAATCGCCGTCATCGATGTCGACGATGAGGGTAACATGGCCGACAAAACGACGCTTGAGCAGGCGGCATGCGCCATGGCCGATCTCGAGGCCAATGTCTTGGGTATTTCCGTTGCCTGCGGATTCGATACGGCAATCTCTTTGGCCAAACGGCTCAAAGCAACCGCAGAAACGCTCGGTTTTACCGAAGAGGGTCTTCCCGTTTTTGTCGAGCTGAACATCAAAGACAAAAACTATCCGACACCGGATTCCATGGTGGAGATCGGGTTTGCGCTGAGGGATGCCGGCGTGCAGTTCATACGTGCGGCGGGGGATGCCACGCCGGCTTATACGGCATGCTTGGCGGCGGCATTGTACGGAGCCGAAGTCAAACGATGATATTTATTCCCTCCGTAGCATAAACGGGGCGTTTTTCTTCGAAAATCAAATTCGTTTCCTGAAAATCGGGAGAAATTCATAAAAATTTATCTTGCACCTTTCATATTGCAAAGGTACTATATTTTCCGACAGAAAATAACGACACCACTACATATTGTGGTATTGCGTGGACTTTACCGGGGTTTTAAGAAAAAACCGCTGGTCGTAATAAGTAAAAAACGAGGCGTATGACTTCTCATGGCCCACATCTTGTGGACTGTGTGGAATTTGCACCGCAAAGCAGGAAAGGAAGGGGATTGAAGTGATTACTCAAATCGTAAAACGCGATGGCAGAACCACCGAATTCCGCAGAGAAAAGATTGCCGACGCAATCGAAAAAGCGTTCAATGCATGCGCTGCCATGCAGGACAGAAAAGTTGCCGACGAGATAGCCGACAAGGTCGTTGCGAAGCTCGAAGGCGGAGCCATCGAAGGTATACCCACCGTTGAGGGTATCCAGGACTTGGTTGAAGAAACCCTTATCGAAGAGGGATTCACCCAAACCGCCAAGGCGTACATCCTGTATCGTGCCGAGCGCAACCGCGTCCGCGATGTCAACAGTCGTCTTATCCAGACCTTGAAAGACATCACTTTCTCCAAGGCTTCCGATTCCGATCTCAAGCGAGAAAACGCCAACATCGACGCCGATACCGCCATGGGCACCATGCTCAAGTACGGCTCCGAGTCCGCCAAGCAGTTCTACGAGATGTGTGTCATCGACCCCAAGTTCGCCAAAGCCCATCGCGAAGGCGACATCCATATCCACGATATGGACTTCTATACCCTTACCACAACCTGCTGCCAAATAGAGTTAAAGAAACTGTTCAAGGGTGGTTTCTCCACCGGTCACGGACACCTGCGTGAACCCAACGACATCGCGTCTTATGCCGCGCTTGCCTGCATCGCGATTCAGAGCAATCAAAACGATCAGCACGGCGGACAAAGCATCTGCGATTTCGACTACGGTTTGGCAGACGGCGTCCGCAAGACCTATCGCAGATTGTTCCGTAAGCACCTCGGCGAGTCTTTGGATTTGCTCGAGTGCCGCGATGACGCCCGCGAGTTTGCCGCCTCCGTCATCGAAGCTGCCGAGAAGGAGACCGGCAAGGTCGCTTCCATGGACATCGATCCCGAGTTCAAGGCATGCGTACGCACCAAACTCGTTGAGGGCGGCGTTTCCGAAGCGGATGCGGACCGCATCCTTGCTTTTGTCGAGAAGCATGCGTTTGCGGATGCCGACCGTGCCACCTTCCAGGCAATGGAGGCCGTCGTTCATAATCTGAACACCATGCACTCCCGTGCCGGCGCTCAGACTCCGTTCAGCTCCATCAACTACGGCACCGATGTCACCCCCGAAGGCCGCATGGTCATCAAGAACATGCTGCTTGCCACCGAGGACGGCCTCGGATTCGGAGAGACCCCGATTTTCCCGGTGCAGATTTTCAGGGTAAAAGAGGGCGTGAACTACAATCCCGAAGATCCCAACTACGACTTGTTCAAGTTGGCCATGCGTTGCTCGGCAAAAAGATTGTTCCCGAACTTCAGCTTCTTGGATGCTCCGTTTAACATCCAGTACTACAAGCCGGGTCACCCCGAGACCGAAGTTGCCTACATGGGCTGCCGTACCCGCGTTATCGGCAACCGTCACGACCCCAACCGTGAGGTTACCCCCGGCCGCGGCAACCTGTCTTTTACCTCCATCAATTTGCCCCGCTTGGCCATCCGCGCCAAGGGCGACAAGGATTTGTTCTTCGACTTGCTCGACTCCAAGTTGCAGCTTGTCACCGCTCAACTCGACGAGCGCTTTGAGATTCAGGCACGCAAGAAGGTCTATAATGCCCCGTTCTTGATGGGCCAGGGAGTTTGGATCGATTCCGAGAACCTCAAACCTGACGATGAGCAGCGCGAAGTCCTTAAGCACGGCACCCTGACCACCGGCTTCATCGGCTTGGCCGAGTGCTTGGTCGCTTTGGTCGGCAAACATCAGGGCGAAAGCGAAGAAGCCCAGCGTCTCGGTTTGGAGATCATCGGTCATATGCGCAACTATTGCGACAAAATCGCATCCGAGCGACATATGAACTACACCTTGATCGCCACTCCGGCAGAGGGCCTCTCCGGAAGGTTCGTGCGTCTCGACCGTGAGCGCTACGGTGTCATCCCCGGCGTTACCGATCGCGATTACTACACCAACGGTTTCCATGTACCGGTTTATTACAACATCAACGCGTTTGACAAGATTTCGATTGAGGCTCCCTCTCACGCGTTGACCAACGGCGGCCACATCAGCTACATCGAGCTGGACGGCGATCCCACCGAGAACCTTGATGCGTTTGAGGAAGTCATCCGCCACATGAAGGAAAGCGGCATGGGCTACGGTTCCATCAACCACCCGGTCGACCGCGACCCGGTCTGCGGATACAACGGCATCATCGGCGACGTTTGCCCCAAGTGCGGACGCACCGAGGCCGAGGGTGGCAAGTTCGAGCGCATCCGTCGTATCACCGGCTATCTGGTAGGTACCCTGGATCGTTTCAACGACGCAAAACGCGCCGAGGAGGCAGACCGTGTCAAGCACTCCGTTGCCCACAAGGATTGCGGTTGCTAAAGACATCCGATCCTTTTCGGAAACTGTGTAAATATGGACGGCACAAAGCCGTCCATATTTGTCTTTGAGGACAGATATACGATAATGGCACAAACACCCGATTCGATTATCAAAGGGGGACAAATCAATGGGTCTTATCAAAGCGGCATCCACCGCCGTCAGCTCCCAGTTGGGAGATCAGTGGAAGGAATATATCTATTGCGATTCGCTTTCCACCGACACGCTTGTCGTCAAGGGGCAAAAGAGGGTTTCGGGAAGAAGCTCGAACGTAAAAGGTGAGGAAAACATCATCTCGAACGGGTCTGCCGTCGCCGTCAACGAAGGCCAATGCATGATCATCGTTCAGCAAGGCGAGGTAGTAGAGGTTTGTGCCGAACCCGGCGAGTTCATCTTCGACAAATCGACCGAACCCAGCGTATTTACCGGCAGCCTCGGCAAGGCGCTCGGCGACACCGTCAAGATCATGTGGCGCAGGCTTACCTTCGGCGGGGATACCGGCAAAGATCAGCGCGTCTATTACGTCAACACCAAAGAAATCCTGGGCAACAAATACGGCACCACCTCTCCGGTACCTTTCAGGGTAGTGGACAAAAACATCGGCTTGGATGTGGACATCGCCCTTCGTTGCAACGGCGAGTTTTCTTATCGAATCGTCAACCCCCTTTTGTTTTATAAAAACGTTTGCGGAAACATCGAAGCGCCCTATATGCGTTCTCAGATTGACAGCCAGCTTCGTGCCGAGCTGTTGACGGCATTGCAGCCTGCGTTTTCCAAACTCAGTGAAGCCGGTATCAGGTATTCCGCGATTCCGGCCCATACCATGGAGCTTTCCGAAAGTCTCAACAGAATCTTAAGCGAGTCATGGACTAACCTGCGCGGCATCAACATCGTCGCGTTCGGTGTCAATTCCATCGCCGCATCCGAAGAGGATGAGGACATGATCAAAGAGCTCCAGAAGGCGGCTGTATTGAGAGATCCTTCCATGGCGGCCGCTAACATCGCGGCGGCACAAAGCGATGCCATGCGCACCGCCGCCGCCAACGAAAACGGCGCGATGATGGGATTCATGGGCATGGGTATGGCAAACGCCATCGGCGGCATGAACGCACCGGGATTGTTTGCGCAGGGCAATGCCGGGTTCGGCGGAGCTCCCGCCAATCAATATGCGGTCGATCCCAGCGGCGGATTTGCCGCGGCGGGAGTCGTTGCGACCACACCCGCACCGGCGGGTTGGGCCTGTGAGTGCGGTCAGGTAAACACCGGAAAGTTCTGCTCCAATTGCGGCAAGCCCAATCCCACCTGGGTATGCGAATGCGGCAAACAAAACACCGGCAATTTCTGTTCGGAATGCGGCAAGAAGCGCCCCTAAACACGTAGAGGACCTCGGGACCGAATTGCGTTTGTGTTCGGTCCCGGTTCGAGCATATACATCGAGCCCATGGCAGTTCAGACAATCAACTATCAATGCCCCAAGTGCGGCGGCAATCTGTATTACAGCTCCAAAAGCGCAAAGCTGCGCTGTCGCAGCTGCGAATCGGAGTTTGCCGTCGACGCAATCGATGAGCGCTTCGCGGAAAAGCATCTCAAAGCGAACAAACGTGTCGCAGAAAAAGGTGTTTCTGATGTAACCGAGGATATCAAGGTTGCCAACGCCGTGGGAGGAACCGAGCGCATGGTTGCCGCCATATCGGGCGGAAGCGGTATGGCCGGTGTCGAATACAAAGACCATCTCCTCGAATACACCTGCTCTTCATGCGGGGCGCAGCTTGTTTGCGATGACACCACCACAGCTACGCTGTGTCCCTATTGCAACAATCCGGCGATATTGCCGGGAACCCTGTCGGGTGTATGGGAGCCTGCCCGCGTCCTTCCGTTTAAGATAAGCAAGGATGACGCCAAGGAGATATTCAAAAAGCACTGCAAAGGCAAGGCGTATCTACCCAACAAGTTTTCCGGAGAAGCGATATTTGAAGGGGCGCAGGGCGTGTATATCCCTTATTGGTTGTATGCCGGAAAAACCGAAGGCATCGTGGAGTTCGAGGCCACGAAAGTCCATTCGTCCCGCGTCGGCGATACCGAAATCATCGATACCGATTACTACCATCTGACCAGAAGCGGTCGCATGGCGTTTGAGGATTTCCCAATCGATGCCTCGGAGAAGATGCCGGACACGATTATGGATTCGCTCGAGCCTTTTGATTTGGGGGAGTTGGTGAAGTTCACGCCGTCCTATCTTCCCGGATTTTTGGCACAGCGTTTCGACGAGGGCTCCGATGCCTGCAAGAAG
>JAGCZM010000083.1 GCA_017960005.1 Eggerthellaceae bacterium | reverse complement strand
TACGGCGAGATGCTCGATGAGTTGGCCGTGTTCATGGGAGGTCGTGTGGCCGAAGAGATCTTCTGCGACGACATCACCACCGGCGCATCCAACGATTTGGAGCGTGCCACCAAGATGGCCAAGTCGATGATTACCCAGTACGGTATGAGCAAAAACATGGGTACGCAGGTGTTCGGCGAGCCCAGCCATGAAGTGTTCCTCGGCCGCGATTACAAAAACACCCCCGATTATTCGGAAGAGACCGCGCGTCGTATCGACGATGAGGTTGCGTCCCTTATGCGTGCCGCACACGATTGCGCCTACGAGATTCTGAGCTCCCATAAAGACCAGATGGATTTGATGGCCCGCGTTTTGCTTGAGCGCGAAACCGTCGAAGGCGAGGCTTGCGATGCTCTGCTCGCGAACAAATGGGACGAGTATCTCGAAAGAGAAAAAGACATCAACGCCCAAAAAGAGCATGAAGAAGAGATTGCCCGCCAAAAGGACATCGCTTTGGAAAACGAGGTCAAAGCGCGTGAGGCACAGGTTGCCGACGAGCTTGCCCGTCAAAGACAAAAGCATATGGATTCTCTCCAAAACATGCGTGCGGAGGGCAACGATAACGACAACTAGTTTGTCGGAGTTGATTTATGTTTTGGAAATGCAAGACATACCAATTCGACAGCAGAATGCCCGTTTATATGGGCATTCTCAATGTTACCCCCGACTCTTTTTCCGACGGGGGAAGTTATGTGACGATTAAGGATGCCGTGGCGCAAGCGCATCGCATGATCGATGAAGGTGCTCACATCATCGATGTCGGTGGAGAAAGCACCAGACCCGGCTCCACTCCGGTTGAGATCGAAGAAGAACTCAAACGCGTCATGCCCGTGGTTCGCGCCTTGGCATCGGAGGGTCTTTGCGTCAGCATCGATACCCGTCATGCCGAGGTTGCGGCAGCAGCCATCGCCGCCGGTGTTTCCATCGTCAACGACGTGAGCGGGTTTGAGGATCCTGCCATGGTCGATGTTGTCTCGAAACCCGGCTGCAAAGTCGGTGTGGTCGTGGTTCATAACCAACCGCACGAAGGCGACATCGTCGATGCCGTCTACGATTATCTGCAAACACGGGCCTCTGCCTTGGAGGCTGCGGGGGTTGGGCACGATCGCATCTGCATCGATCCGGGTCCCGGCTTTTGCAAGGATAACCGAGAAACCAAGGATGTGGTGCGCAACTTCTGTGTGTTTGAACATCTGGGATATCCGGTTATGTGTGCGGTGTCGCGCAAGCGCTATATCGGCGAGATGACCGGCATCAAAGAAGCCTCAATGCGCGATGAGGCATCCGCGGAAGAAGCGCTGCTGGCGGCGGAGGCAGGAGTGACGATTTTGCGAGTGCACAACGTTGCCGCCACCGTCGAAAAACTCAAGAACCTGCGTCCTTACGTGTTTTTGGGGCTGGGATGCAATGTCGCGCTGGTAGCAAACCCGGGAGAGGAAATCGAAGCCAAGAAGGCACAGCTCAATTTGGCGATAGAAGAGATATTGATGCTTCCCGATACCGAGGTCATCGATGTCGCACCTTTCTACGAAAGCCAACCCGCATACTATGAGGAACAAGAAACGTTTATCAACACGGTGGTGCTGATCCGCACGGGCATTCCTCCCAAGGAGCTGCTTGATTATCTCCATGCCATAGAAAACAGCTTGGGCAGGGTAAGGCAGATACCGAACGGACCGCGTACCTGCGATATCGACATCCTCGATTATCAGCTTTATACGGCAAACACCCCCGAGCTGACTCTGCCGCACCCGAGAATCTCGGAGCGGGATTTCGTGGTAAAACCGTTTGAAGACATCAGGCCCAACCACATACTCGCGAACAACAAACAAGTCGCGACCGTTCCCGAGGACAAGCGCCTCGGATCGTCAAAGAGGGTTTAGATGGGCATCGAGTTCGATATCAGGCACGTGGAGGAAGTCGCTTCCACCAACATAGAAGTCAAGCGTGCCATCGACGAAAAACAATATGACGGCGAACCGGCAAAAGAGGGGTTTGGGGTATGTGCCAAACGCCAATACGCCGGTGTCGGCAGAAGGGGCAGCACCTGGCAAAGCCCGCAGGGAGGCATTTATCTTTCCTTGTTGCTCAATCCCCAGGAAAGAAAACCTTTACTTACCGACGATGATTTGGTGAGTTTGAGTACGGTAATCGCTTATGCGGTCTACAAAGCATTAAGCAAATACGTGCCAAAACGCCTTGCCATCAAACGCCCCAACGATATTGTGGTGTTCGAGGACTTGGCGGGCAAGAAAGCCGCAAATGACAAAAGCGCGTTCAAAAGGCCGTTTAAAAAGCTTTGTGGCATGATGCTCGAAAAGCACAACGGAGTGATTTGTGTCGGTATCGGCATCAACGTGATTTCTCCGGCAGAGGCAATCGATATCCCGACCGACGAATACATACCCTGTTTCTTGGACAGGGAAAGCAAGTTTGCGGGAATAACGGTGCCGGGTGTATTACAATCCGTACTTCGTGAAATATCCGCATGTTACGAACTGTGGCTGGCGCAAGGCTTTGCGCCGTTTGAACGGGACACAGAAGAAAGAAGTTTCGAAGCAAGATGAGCGATACAGAGGTATCCGAATCGAATACCGACATATCCGAGCAATCGGATATCGAATCAGATAAGTCCGCAAAACAAGGGCGTTTCATATCAAGGGAGAGCACCGGAGCACCGGTGGGCATGGATCCCAAGAATCCGAGTCGCGATGACAAGGTGTCCCGTATGGGCAGCGCCTCTTTGCCGCGCCTTATCACCGAGTTTGCCATACCCGCGATATTCAGCGTGATGCTGAACGCCGCCTACAACATCATCGATTCCATATTCTTGGGCCAAGCCATGGGGGAGATCGGTCTTTCCACGGCAACGGTCGCAAACCCCATCATGGTTTTGTTCTTGGCGTTCGGCATGCTGGTCGGTGCCGGCGGCAACGCTTTGGCCGCTTTGCAACTGGGTAGCGGCAACCGTGTTTCCGCGGAAAAGGTATTGGGTAATACAGTTGTTTTGTCGATCATCTTATGGATCATCGTCATGGCGCTGGCAACGATACCGGCAACCATGGATTGGATGCTGGATTTGGCGGCATCACCCGATGAGATCAGACCTTACGCCGCCTCGTTTATCCGCATATTGAGTTTTGGGTTCATACTCAATAGCATCGGTTTCGGTGTGAACAACTTCATCCGTACGGCGGGCGCTCCCAACCGCGCATTGCTGACCATGTTGTTGGGCACCGTGTTTTGCGTGCTGTTCAACTACATATTCGTCATCGTGCTGAATTGGGGCGTCGAGGGTTCTGCGCTTGCGACCATCTGCGGCCAGGGCGTGGCGTGCGCATCGGTGCTCTACTTCTTCATATTCACGAAAAATGTGCCCTTGAAACTCCATCTCCGTTACATGAAACCCAGTCTTTCTTTGATGGGTGCCATCTGCGCGCTCGGTTTGGCTTCCTTTGCCATCCAAAGCGGCGCTGCCATCGTCAGCGTGGTCACCAACCATCTTTTGGCGGAATACGCGATAACCGGCGGACTGACATCGGCCGAGGCGTTTGCCACCATCGGTGTGGTACAGCGCATCACCATGTTCATATTCATGCCGATATTGGGTTGCAGTATCGCCATCCAACCGCTGCTCGGCTTTAACTACGGTGCCCACAAGGTGGATCGTGTCCGCAAGACTTTGTGGCTGGGCATTGCCGGTGCAACCGTCATCTCCACGGTCGTTTGGCTCGTCATTTTGATTTGGGCAGAACCCATCGTCGCGCTGTTCGGTATCGAAGAAGAGCTGCTCGGGTTTACGGCGTTTGCGCTTCGTGTCATGGCCTCCATGATGCCCATGATCGGGTTTAATTGCTTGGGGTCCAACTACTTCCAAAGCACCGGTCAGCCGGCAAAGAGCATCATTTTGTCCCTCACGAGACAGATTCTGTTTTTGGTGCCGCTGATGTTTGTGTTGCCGCTTATCCTGCCGAGCATGATTCCTTCCTTGACGGCATTGGACGCTTTGTATTTTGCATCACCGGTATCGGATGTAATCAGCACCGTCACCGTCGCCGTGTTCGTGTGGTGGGAGATGAGACGTCTCAAAAAACTCGAATCCGGAGAGATTCGGTTCAAAGAATTCGTCAAAGAATAAAAAAGCCCCTTTAAGGGGCTTTTTTATCGGGAATTAGTCAATGCTGGGGATGGCTACGATAAAGCAGGCACCGCCCTCGGGCAGATTGAGCGCCTCAACGGTACCGTCATGGGCTTCGACGATGGATTTGACGATGGCCAAGCCCAGACCGCTTCCGCCTTTATTTCTGTTTCTCGAAAAGTCGGTACGGTAAAACCTCTCGAAAAGCAACTTGGGATCGACGTTTCCGAACCCCGGACCGTTGTCTTTGACCGCTATGACGGCGTTGTCCTTGACCGAAGCAAGTTCGATGGTAATCTTGCCGCCCTTTTCTATGAAATGCCCGGCATTGTCGACGAGGTTGGTGACCATCTGGGTCAGCTTGTCGCGGCTGCCGAGCACATCGGGAGCTTCTCCGATGATCTCCACGTTCGCTTCCTGCTCGGAGAGGATGGGGGAGAGATTCGATACGACGTCACGTGCGATATCGCCGAGATTCACTCTCGAAATCCTCAGCTGCTTGGTGGTGTTTTTCATGCGCTCGATGGACAAAAGATCGGTGGTGAGACGGCTTAAGCGACCAGATTCGTTGATGATGGTTTTGACAAAGCGCTCATGCATGTCGGGGGGCAAATCCGGATCGAGCAGCATCTCCGCATTGCCGCTGATGGCGGTAAGGGGAGTGCGCAGCTCATGGGCAACGTCGCTGATGAACGTTTCCTGGCGGCTGCCACGCAGGTTCAAATCGCCTTGGGTGGCGTTTAGGGTTTCGGTGAGGGAAGTGAAGGTATCCGCCAGATTGTCCGCTTCGACCAAATGTCCTTTTGCGACAAACTCGAACTTATCTCCCATGTGATGGCGGCGTGTCTGTTGGTACAGGATGGCCAAAGGCTCCGCCAGATAATGACCGATGAGCATCGAAACGATAAACACCAAAGCGCTCAAGGGAATCAATACCAGGAAAGCTTCCAAGGGAACTTCATAACGTACAAAGCAGACCATCATGGCAACCGAGCCGATGAGCAGGGCCTGCAAGGTGGTCAGTATCGCGAAATACGTTTGGAGTTGAGCGCCGGTTTTGCGGGGCGCATCGGATTTGGCCGTCTTGAACGCAGACGAGCGGAATTCTTCGAATTTGGAATCAAGCTTCATCTAAGCATCAAGGTTATGCTTGCGAATCCTCTGTTGTCTGTATGTCTTCGGAAGGCTCGCTGGTACGGAAACGATAACCGTAGCCGCGAACCGTCTCGACGAGTGCCGGATTGTACCCCGCGCCCTGGATCTTGTCGCGCAAACGTTTGATGTGGGTATCAACGGTTTTGGTTTCGGTGAGGTATTCCCATCCCCAAGCGTCATGGAGCAGGCTTTCGCGGGAAACGACCTTGCCGGCGCTTCTCATCAAGCAGGCGAGCAGTTCAAACTCGCGCGGAGTCAGATCGATGGAGCCGTGAATACCGGTTGCGGTATGGGCATCTTCATCGAGCGTGATGCCGCTGACGCAAAACGAACGATGTCCTCCCCCGAAATCTCCGATGGCGCTTCTGCGCAGCAGCGCACGCACGCGTGCGATCAGCTCTCTGACGCCGAAGGGTTTGGCCAAATAATCGTCCGCGCCCAATTCAAGGCCGACGACCTTGTCAAGTTCGGTATCGCGGGCGCTCAAAAACAAAACGGGGACGAGCGTCTTGCTGCGAAGACGACGGCACAGCTCGTAACCGTCCATGCCGGGGAGCATGATGTCTAGAATGAACAAATCGTAAGGATTGGATAAGGCCTTGGCTAAAGCAGCCTCTCCGTTATCGACGACATCGACGGTGTAGCCCTCTTTACGCAGGGCAAATCCCACGAAATCCGTGATGGATTGTTCGTCATCAACCAGCAGGATACGTACGCTTTGGTCAATCATGTAAGCCTCCTAAAAACGTCATTGTTATAATAATGCAACTCATATCAACGTCGCGGTTTTTGAGCGATTTAACAGTAAGAAAACTGCGTAAAGGATGTTTCGAATATGTTACTTGCGGCAGACATCGGCAATACCCAAACCTGCATGGGTGTCTACGAGGGCAAAACCCTCGTGTCCCAATGCCGTTTTGTCACAAATAAGCAATCGGATGCCTCGGACATCGTCAGTCGCATTGAAGAAAACATCGATAAAAACCTTCGTATAGACAGGTTTGTACTGTCTTGTGTCGTTCCCGCACTGCAGCCGCTCTATATCCGGGCGGTCGAGGAGTTGTTCGGGATATCCGCGATGATATGCAACGCAAAAACCGCCACGGAGGCGGGTCTGTTTTGCGCGGATTATCCCAACCCCGACGAAATCGGCGCCGACCGTGTGGCCGATGCCGTGGCCGCGCGTGAGCTGTTCGGTTCCCCCGTCATCGTGGTCGATTTGGGAACCGCCACCAACATCGAAGTAATCGACAAATCCGGATTATTTGTGGGCGGTGTCATCGCTTCGGGTATGGAGGTTTCCGCGGCATATCTGTTTAAAGCGGCATCGCAGCTTTCCGATGTCGAGTTGACAGCTCCCGAACGCGCCATCGGACGTTCCAGCAAAGAAGCCCTGCAAAGCGGCATCGTGTTCGGGGAAGCCGACAAAATAGACGGTCTGGTGCACCGTATTCTCAAAGAACTTTCATATGACGCGAAAGACGTTTGCGTGGTGGCTACCGGCGGGTTTGCCAAGCGCATCGCGCCTTTGTCTCAAACCATCAC
>JAGCZM010000082.1 GCA_017960005.1 Eggerthellaceae bacterium | reverse complement strand
TTCTTCGGATTGGTCGGGGGCGGCTTTTTTGAGGAAATCGGCGATACATGCCGATGTCTTGGGAAGGCGCGATTGTTCGTATCCGACAAAGGATTGCGGATCGTCGATATAAGCGGCGCTCAAGGCAACGGTATGCATACACATCGAGTCGTATTTGATCGAGTCGGGGCAGTTGCATTTCCAATCGAGGATTTGGTCGGCAAAGTCATCAACGGTGACGCTTGCCATGTATCCTGCCGAAGAAAGAGCGGAGGGCTCTTTGACATGGGCGTGTATGCTCATCTGCTTGCCGGAAGAGCCAAGGAAGCATCTCTTTGAAGAGACGCTTCCTTGCTCTTTTGCCAGCAGCATTCCGTTTTGATAGGCGCGGGGCCGCGCGTTTGCTTCTATGTCTTCAATCGAAATCAAGTATCTTCGTCCATATTTGGTGCTTGTTTTTATCCGTTTTTTCGAAAAATCGGCCCTCGATTATACCGCTTTGAAGAAAACCGCGCAGGGCATAAAGGGCTTTTTAGGCAGATCCGTCAGCTTACCGTTGCCGTTTTAGGGGGTTTGTGCGGCGTGGTAACATATACCGAGTAAAAAAGCGACGATTGGATGAATCATGTCAAACGATTATTCGTTTTTGGAACAGCTGATAGATGCTCCTTCTCCCACGGGGTTCGAGGAGCCTGCCGCCGCATTGATAAGGCAAAGACTTGCCGGCTGCGCCGATGAGGTAAATACCGATGTCATGGGTTCGGTACACGCGCTGCTCAAAGGCAGCGGAAGCGCACCGAGTGTGCTTTTGAGCGCCCATATGGACGAAATCGGGTTGATGGTTTCTTATATCGACGATGACGGATTCATCCGCATCGGCAACATCGGCGGTGTCGATGCGAACATATTGCCCGGACTTCGCGTTGAGGTGCATACCGCTCAAGGCGTTTTAAAGGGCGTCGTCTGCCGCAAACCCATCCATCTTATCCCCAAGGATGACAAGTCAAGCGTTTCTTTGGACGATTGCGCCATCGACGTGGGTTTCGGGGGGAAAAAAGTCAAAGAGATGGTTTGCATAGGCGATCCTATCACCTTCGCTTACGGGTTTGAGCGATTCGGCGAGAATATGGCGGTATCGCGTGCCTTCGACGACAAGATAGGCGTATGGATTGCCATCAACGTTTTGGAACGGCTGAGCGCCTCCAAAGCCAACAAGGGAGACTTCATCGCGGCTGCAACGACCCAAGAAGAAATCGGCATGAGAGGTGCAACCACCACGGCGCATAAGATCAACCCCGATGTGGCGCTTGCATTCGACGTGACGCACGCAACCGATTATCCGGGCATCGACAAAAACAAGTTCGGTGACATCAGATGCGGGGGCGGTCCGGTCATTGCCCGCGGTCCCAACATCAATCCCATCGTGTTTGGGCGATTGGTGGCTTCGGCAAAGAAGGAAGGCATCCCGTACCAGATAGAGGCAGAGCCCCATGCGACCGGTACCGACGCACGTGTCATGCAGGTATCGCGCGACGGCATCGCCAGCGGTTTGGTATCGGTGGCGCTTCGCTACATGCACACGCCCACCGAGGTCGTGTCGCTGTCCGATGTAGAAAACACGATAAAGCTCATCACGCGCTTTGTGGCGGACATGGATGAGAACGCATCGTTTATTCCCGGGATAAGCTTAGTCAAATAAAGGTTTGTTCGGTCAAGGGCATGGAAGAAAAGAAGGACAAAGAGACAAAAAGCATTGCCAAAAACAGGCGTGCTTTTTTCGAGTACGAGATACTCGAGCGATTTGAGGCCGGCATCGAGTTGTCGGGTACCGAAGTGCGCTCTTTGCGAGAAAACAACTGCCAACTGACCGATGCGTTTGCGTTGATTCGCGGCGGGGAAGTGTGGATCCACAACGTGCATATCGCTCCGTTTTCTCAGGGCAATATCGCCAATTTGAACCCCGACAGAAAACGTAAACTGCTCATGCATAAAAAAGAGATCCGCTACCTGCATGCTCAGGTAAAAGAAAAGGGCATGGCCATCGTGCCTCTGGAAATGTATTTTAAACAAAACGGTTTGGTTAAGGTGGAATTGGCGCTTGCCCGCGGCAAAAAGATATATGATAAGCGCGAGTCCATGAAACAGCGCGATTCCAAACTCGAGATCGAGCGTGCCTTGAAGGAACGTTCCAACAACAAAAAGGAAATTTAGGCGACAATGGTCGATGAGACAAAAGAAACCGAAGAGCTCGAATACGAGATAAACGATGATGACATCGTCGCGTATCTGGTCGATGAAGACGATACGGAAATAGGCTTTGTTGTCATGGAAGACGGTGTCGAGGTCGAGTACTACTACACCGAAGAGCAGCTCGAAGAAGACAGGCGCGCACGCGAAGCGGCAGCGGCCAAGAAATCCGGCAAGAAAAACAAGTTCGATGCACTCTCCAACACGATATCGAGAGAAAACGTCAAGGAAGCCGCCAAGGACATGAACGCCATTTACCGCGACGG
>JAGCZM010000081.1 GCA_017960005.1 Eggerthellaceae bacterium | reverse complement strand
CAAACGCTCAGCATCACGTTTAACCAGGCAGTGCCTGCCGGCGCTTCTATCAGAGTGCAGGTGTTCGGGGTGTTCTTCCCCAACGCCGATGCCGACTACAATCTGAGTGCCACCGTCGGGTTTTCCAACGCGGCATCCGAGACCATAGAGGTGCTTCCCACGATTCATGTGACCGCGCTCCCTTGGTATGAGGCCGCAGCCAAGTGGCTCGAGCGTCAGCAATGGGTACAGGATTGGAACAGTGTTTTGTTTTTGAAGTTGTTCTTGAACCCGCCGTTGCTGATTTCGAGCTTCCCGGTAGTTTTAAACGGCTTTTTGATGGCGCTGGGTATCGTGCTTTGCGCGTTTCCTTTGGCCATTCCGGTCGGTTTGGGATTGGCTCTCATGAGGATATCCCGAATCGGAATATTGCGCGGTATCGCGTCTTTTTATGTCAATGTCGTTCGCGGTACGCCTCTGTTTTTGCAGATCTATATCGCGTTTTTCGGACTGCCGTTGGCGGGACTCAACATTCCCAACTTCCCGTTGGGCGTGATCGTGTTGTTCATGAACTCCGCGGCATACATGTGCGAAATTTTCCGTGCGGGTATACAAAGTATTCCCAAGGGCCAGTTTGAGGCATCGCGCAGTTTGGGCATGAACGGAGCGCAGACCATGCTCTTTGTCATCATTCCGCAGACCGTCAAGCGCGTTATCCCGACGCTTACCAGTGAGTTTATCTTGCTGTACAAAGACACCTCTTTGCTTGCCGCCGTCGGCATCATGGAAGTGGTCATGTACGCAAAGACCATCGTTGCCTCCACCGGAAGCATCACGCCTTATATCGTGGCGGCCCTGTTCTACCTGGCCATCACCTTGCCCCTTGCCAAGATCGTCGGCAATTTGGAACTCAAGCTTGCCGGAAGCGACACCGGATCTTCCACACCCGTCAACGGCAAGAAAAAGATCAAGTTTTCCGACGCGATCAAAGGCCAAGGACGTGCGTTTAAACCCGCAAGCGTGGTCGTTCCCGCCGGTGTGGGTGTCGCGGGTTCTCTCGGCGAGAAAGAGGGCATTTCTCCCGAGCAAATGTCGAGTCTGTAGGGAGGTGTGATATGGCAAAGAAAACAACCGCCTCCAAGGCCAATACCCATATCGACTACGACAACGTCGTGGTAAGCATCCAAGATCTCCATAAGAGTTTCGGGGAGTTGGATGTCTTGAAAGGTGTCAGTCTCGACATCCACAAAGGCGAAGTGGTTGCCATTTTGGGTCCTTCGGGCTCGGGTAAATCAACCATGCTTCGCTGCATCAACTTGCTTGAGGAGCCGACCGCCGGAAAAATATATTTTGAAGGAGCAGAGATTACCGCTCCCAAGACCGACGTGAACGCCGTGCGCGCAAAGCTCGGTATGGTGTTTCAAAGTTTTAACCTGTTTCCGCACATGAGCGCCAAGAAAAACGTCATGCTCGGCCAGGTGAAGGTTCTAAAGCGCAGCAAGGAAGAAGCCGAGAGAATCGCCGTGGAGCAGTTGACCAAGGTCGGACTGGCGGATCGTGTCGATTATCGACCAAGCCAGCTCTCCGGCGGGCAGCAGCAGCGTGTCGCCATCGCCCGTGCCCTGGCCATGGATCCTCATGTGATGCTGTTTGACGAGGCCACAAGCGCGCTTGACCCCGAACTGGTACGTGACGTACTCAACGTCATGCGTGATTTGGCTCACTCCGGCATGACGATGATTGTGGTTACCCATGAGATGGGATTTGCACGCGATGTCGCCGACCGTGTTGTTTTTATGGACGGGGGAGTCATCGTCGAGCAGGGAACACCCGAAGAAGTTTTCGATCACCCGCAAAACGATCGTACCAAGGACTTCTTGGGGCATATCTCGTAATCTTGTGTGAAATATCGGATTATAAAAGGGGCGGGATTTGCCGGGATATCGGCAGGCCCGCTTCTTTAATATAGGATATGCATGACAAAATCAAGGACCGAACAATCGAGGATTTGCAAGATGAGCATCGATACCGCAACCGGCAAAGAAGCACCCGCGGAGATTTCTTCGAAGCGCGTCAAAGAGACGTTTGCCCAAATCGCGAAAAACTACGAACGCTTCAACGCGGTTTCGAGTTTCGGGATGTATAAAAGTTGGCTTCGTCATTTGGTCGACAGCGTCGAGGTACATAAGGATACCAAGGTCGTGGACATCGCCGGAGGGACGGGTGATGTGACATTTGCCATGGCAAAACGCCGCAGGCCCCAATCCGTCTTGTGTACCGATTTGGTCGAAGAGATGCTCGATGTGGCCAAAGAACATTACAAAGAAGGAAAAGCGCAAGGCGTTGAAGTGTCTTTCGGGGTGGTGGATGCCCAAGACATGCCGCTTGACGATGACTCGTTTGACGTGTTGACCGTGGCTTACGGCATCAGAAACATGCCCGATCGTTCGAAAGCCCTATCCGAGATGTACCGTGTCTTAAAGCCCGGCGGACAGTTTGCCTGCTTGGAGTTTTCTCACGGCAAATCGAAGTTATTCGGTGCGTTGTATCGCTTTTATCTGCATCATATGATCCCGTTTTGGGGAAAACTCGTGGCGGGGCAAAAAGAGGGATTCGTGTACCTTTCCGACTCGATTGAGGCGTTTCCCAACCCCGAGGATTTTGCCGAGATGATAGAGGAAGCCGGCTTTGAGAATGTGGCTTGGAAGACATACACGTTTGGCATCGTAGCCATTCATACCGCCGTAAAACCGCATGTTTAAAACTCTTTGCGTGCT
>JAGCZM010000007.1 GCA_017960005.1 Eggerthellaceae bacterium | reverse complement strand
ATAAAGTGAATACGCCGCATCCCGACACTTTTTCGTAAAGGTCGTTGTATTGTTCGGCCCGGATCAACAGCAACACGACCGTAGCGGGATTGGAGGAGATATCGATGGCAAATCTGCTTCCGTCCCCGTCGGGCATAGGGGAGTTGATAATCACGAAATCAAAACTCCTATCCGCATACAATCGTTTGGCCGCGCTGATGTTCGATGCGAACATAATCGGCTCATAACGGTTTTCCGGAAGCATGGAAACAAGAGCCGTGTTCAGCTTTTCGGCCGAAGACACGATAAGCACGCTGTATATGCGTTCTTTCAGACCCATGGTTTTCTAGAGCGCTTCCTTTGTGCGGTATACGGAGATTATCTGTGCGGGTATATGCGCTTTGATGAACTCATCCGATGACGCGGCTTCACAGGCTTGCATATATGAGCCGGGAAGCTTTTCATAACAGGACGTGATTTTTTCTTCTGCGAAATCCAAGTTGACGTTTGCGGGTTTTGGCAATGCCAAACGGTTTTCGATACCGTCGATACATGCGTATATCAACAAAGCAAACGCCAAATAGGGGTTTGCGCACGGATCGGGAGAACGGAGCTCGACTCGACGATAAGCTTCGGTTGAGGCGGGAATACGGACAAGTTGCGAACGGTTTTCGGGCGACCACGAAATATATCCGGGGGCCTTGTGTTTGCCCAATCTCTTGTAAGAATCCGGTGATGGATTCATAAACAGCGTCATGGCTTTAATATGGTTGAGGATTCCGGCAATCATGCCGTTTTCGTCATAAGGCTGAAGCGACATGTTGATATGAAATCCGTTCCCCGGTTCCGTTTCGAGGGGTTTGGGGGAGAAATCGGCAGATAATCCGTTGCGGTGCGCAACCGTTTTGACGACTCTTTGGAACACCAATGCATGGTCGGCCGCCGTCAAAGGATCGGCATATTGAAAATCGATTTCGTTTTGGCCGGGCCCCACTTCATGGTGAGAGCTTTCGGGATGGATTCCCATTTGCTCCAGTGTCAAACATATTTCGCGTCTTGCGTTTTCTCCGTGGTCTTCGGGTGCAATATCCATGTATCCCGCTTCGTCGCTCGGGATATGAGTCGGATTTCCTTGTTCGTCGAGTTTGAACAAATAGAATTCCTGCTCCGTTCCGAACGTAAACGAATAACCTTTTCCCTGGGCGTACGCCACCGCTTGTTTCAAAAGGTTTCTCGTGTCGCATTCAAACGGCGTATTGTCGGGATAGGTGATTGACGAAAACATTTGATTGACACGACCGTGTTCGGGTCTCCAGGGTAGCGGCATCAAAGTATCGGGTTCGGGGTGCAGCAGCAAATCACAGTGCGATTCGTTTCCGAACCCCGCAATGGCGGAGGCGTCAAAAGCGATACCGTATTCGAAGGCACGGCTCAATTCATCGGGCAATATCGCGATGTTTTTCTGTTTGCCGAAAACATCACAGAACGTGAGGCGAATGAATTTGACGTCCTCCTCGCGAACATATTGGATGACTTCGTCTTTGGTATAGTTCATTGTTGTCTCCTGTTTTAATTGGCCACATACATTTGTCGATACGGGTTTTTGCTGTCCGGAGTCACCACGGTAAAAGTGCCGGACAATATTTCATCGATATCAAGACCGAATATATCGCAATACTCTTCGAGATGGGATTTCAGTTCGGCCAAATCGTCCAAATTTGCCATGCGCGTGGTAACTTGAGAGGGAAATACCACGTTTTCGCATGCGGAGCGCAGAAACACTTTCCCTCCGTGCATGCCCGTGCAAGGGAAGAATCCTACACATTTGTTGGTCGGGCATTGGAGATTGAGCACGATGATAATGCCGCCTGCCTGATATTCGCCCAAAAAGCTTCCGGCTTTACCGCCGATTACCATCAGCGGAACTTTGTCTTCATAGGCTTTCATATGAATGCCCGCTCTGTATCCGGCATTTCCCTTGACATATATCTTTCCTCCGCGCATGGCGTAACCAGCCGCGTCGCCGATGTTTCCGTGGACCACGATGGTTCCCGCATTCATCGTATCGCCGACCGCGTCTTGCGCGTTTGCCGAAACCCTGATTGTCCCTCCGTTGAGATAAGCGCCCAATGCATTGCCGGGGATACCGTTGATCTCGATATCTTTATCGGTCATTCCCGCGGCGATAAAGCGCTGTCCGCAGCATCCCTCTATGATGCAGGTATCGTCGCAATTCGCTATTTGTTCGTTAATGGTCTTGTGATCAAGACCCCTGGCCTGAATCCTTGTCATGCCATACCTCCGAACTTCTTTTTTCGTATATCGGCAGAAAAGGCGGCAGTGGTCGCTGCCTTTTTCATCAACTCGAAATCAACCGAGGACAACGGAATTCGTTCTCTGATTAATGAGGTATAAATGCCTGCCCGCTCGTCGCATCCGATGAGAATGAATCCTTTGAGATAATCGCCATCCACATACAAACGCTTTATGGAGGTTTCTGTTCTTTCTTCATGGAACTGCCCGGTATATATTCCCGCCGTCATGATGTGCATCCCGAAAAAACCGATT
>JAGCZM010000080.1 GCA_017960005.1 Eggerthellaceae bacterium | reverse complement strand
CGCAGCTTGGATTTTGTGTACGAAAATCATAAAGTCGACCATGTCTTGCCCTGCGGTACGGTCAACTATACCGTCACTCAGGACTATACGCGTATCACAGAGTTCAAGTACCTGACCGGACAGGATGCGCCTTCCACGACCATCATGAAAGAATACCCGCGCTCATACGAAGATCCCCGAAAGCAGATACCGTATTACGCCATCATCAACGAAGAAAACACGGCTCATTACAAAAAGTATCTTGCTTTGGTCGATACGTTGCCTGATTTTTATCTTTTGGGAAGGCTCGCTCAATATAAGTATTACAACATGGATGCGATTGTCGATTTGGCGCTACAATTGGCCAAACAGATTTTGGCCTGAAATTGTTTGGTGGGATAGCCTTAAGCTCAAATGAAGACAATCAGTTTTGTCATACCTTGCTATAACTCTTCGTCCTACATGGACAATTGCATCAATCATTTGGTAAGCATCGGCGATGATATCGAAATCCTCATCATCGATGACGGTTCCGATAAAGACGATACCCTGCAAAAGGCTCTTGCCTGGCAAGAAAAACATCCCGACATCATACGTGCCATACATAAAGAAAACGGGGGACACGGTTCTGCCATCAACACCGGTTTGTCTTTGGCAACCGGCTTGTATTTCAAGGTGGTGGACTCCGATGACTATATCAAAGACACCGAGTTTGCCGAGATAGCCGATTACGCGCGTGAACAAGTCAAATCCGACGATCCCATAGATCTCATCATCTACAACTATGTATACGACAAGCCTTCGGAAAACGCCCAAAACCCCATGAGATACACCGACATGCTTCCCACGGATAAGGTGTTTTCTTGGAACGATCTCAAAAACGTCGGTTATCTGGATTACATCACCATGCATTCCGTGATGTTTAAGACGCAATTGCTCAAAGACTGCGGATTGCAGTTGCCCGAGCATTGCTTTTATGTCGACAACATCTTTGTGTATTACCCGCTTGTCCATGCCAAGACGATTCGGTATTTCAACAAAGACATCTACATGTATTTCATCGGAAGAGACGATCAAAGCGTCAATGAAAACGTGTTCAAGCAGCGCATCGATCAGCAAATCCGCATCACCAAGATCATGTTTGATGCCATCGACTTGCAGCATGAGGTGCCGTATCGCAAATTGAGGATTTACATGCGCCATTATCTTTCGATGATGACGGCAATCTGCGCGGTATTCCTCTACATGATAAATACCGAAGAATCCATTCAAAAGAACAAGGATTTGTGGGCGTATTTCAAAGAGCAGAATCCCGGCTTTGCCCGCTATCTCAAAAGCGATTTGCTAAATCGGGTGGTCTTGCTGCCCGGAAGAGTCGGCCGGGCATTCGTGGTGTTTGCCTACCGCGTCGTACACGAATTCTTCCACTTCAACTGAGTATCAAAAAGCCCGGATCAACCGGGCTTTTTGTTATCTTTGATCTGCCAAAAAGAACAAAGCCAAGGTACCCGGCCCGCTGTGACATCCGATGACCGGATCGACATAGTTGATATATATGTCTTTGACGCCGAATCTGTTTTTGATCTCTTCGGCGACGTAGTTTGCATCCTCTATGCAATCGCCATGCGAGATAAATACCGTTTGCTCGGAGATGGGCTGTATGGCCGATTGCTCCATGTGTTTGATCAAAGCATTGAGCGCTTTGTTTCTTCCGCGAACTTTTTCCAAAGGAATGAGGTGGCCATCGTTATCCATGTGCATGACCGGCTTTATGCTCAAAAGCATGCCTGCCCATGCGCTTGTTTTGGATACTCTGCCGCCCCTGAACAAAAACATCAAATCGTCGACGGTAAACCAATGGGCAAGGTGAAGCTTGTTTTCTTCCAGCCATGCGGCGACTTCTTCTATGGATTTGCCTTCATCGCGAAGCTTGCAGGCATAATGGACAAGCAGACCTTGGCCCAAAGAGGCCGCCAGCGTGTCGATGCATATGATTTTTCTATTCTGATAATTGTCCTTGATGAGATCGGCTGCCTGGCATACGGCGTTATACGTGCCCGACAATCCCGTGGAAAAACCGATATAGAGCAAGTCTTTGCCTTCTTTGAGGTACTTTTCCAGATGGGTTTGCGCCTCATAGATGGAAGGGCAGGAGGTGGTTGCCATGCTGCCTTGACGAAGACGATCGTAAAAATCCCGGAAATCCGGTTCGTTGTTTTCGTCAAAGCAAGGGTAGTCCTCGTTGTCGATGTGATAGGTCAGCGAAATAACGTCGATGTCGTATTGTTTGACTTTGTCTTTATCGATACTGCAGGATGAATCCGTGATTATCTGAAATGTCATAGACGCTCCTTAAATCAGTGTTGCCGTTATTATATCGGTTAATCCCAATGGGGTGTTTTACGCTTGCGTTTGGCTCTGCTCGATTACGGGGTTCCTTAACAAATATGTATGGCTATAACTTATAATGAACGTTTGTATTTTTTTGGGTAACAATTTGAGGAGTTTACATGCCCGCAAGCTACAAAGAAACGATGAATTTGCCCGAAACTTTGTTTCCGATGAAGGCAAATCTTCCCGAAAACGAACCCAAACGCCTTGAGGTTTGGAACCAAACGGATATATATCGTCGTGTTTTGGAAAAGAACAAAGACGGCAAACCTTTTGTCCTTCATGACGGCCCGCCTTATGCAAACGGTCCTATCCATATTGGTCATGCGTTCAATAAGATTCTGAAAGATTTCGTCATCAAAAGCCATGCGCAGCGCGGGTATTTCACACCGTATATTCCCGGTTGGGATTGCCATGGCCAACCCATCGAACATATCGTCGAAGAAAACCTGCGCAAAGAGGGCAAATACGAACAAACCACTCAGCCCGAGATGCGTCGTCTGTGCCGTCAGTGGGCAGAAAAGTACGTCGATATCCAAAGACAGGGTTTCATGAGACTGGGCGTCAACGCCGATTGGCATCATCCTTATCTGACGTTTGTACCCAACTTCGAGGCCGGAAACGTCGAGATCTTCAAAGAGATGTATCTGAAAGGTTCCGTCTATCGTGGCAGAAAGCCCATCCATTGGTGCAAGAACTGCCATACCGCTCTTGCCGAGGCCGAAATCGAATACGGCGATGAGGTTTCTCCTTCCGTATACGTCAAGTTCAAACTCATCGATATTCCGCAAAAATTCGCCGATGCCGGCGTCAAAGACAACGCATACGTTTTAATTTGGACGACCACTCCGTGGACTTTGCCGGCAAACACCGCGGTATGTCTTGCCCCCGATGCAAAATACGCCATGGTCAAAGTGGGGGATTCATATCTTTTGTTTGCCCATGATTTGGTCGAATCCATCGCAAAAACCGCCAAATGGCAATCCTATGAGTTTGTCAAAGACAAAAGCGGCAATACCGTTGTTTGCGACGGCAAAGAATTGTGCGGCATCACGTATATCTGTCCCACCAAAACCGAGCGCACCGGCATGCTCATCTACGGCGATCATGTCACGCTTGATACCGGTACCGGATGCGTTCATACCGCACCCGGACACGGCCAGGAAGACTATTTGGTCGGTTTGCAGTTCAAGATTCCGCTGCTCATGCCGGTAGACGATAACGGATGCTTTACCGAAGAAGCGGGTCCTTTTGCCGGACTTGATACCGATGCGGCCAATCCCGTTATCATCAAATGGCTTCAAGAGCAAGGAACGCTTGTCGCCCGTGAAGACATCAATCACTCATATCCGCATTGCTGGAGATGCCATAAACCGGTGATATTCCGTGCAACGGATCAGTGGTTTGTATCCATGGAAGAAAACGACCTTCGTACCAAGGCCCTCGATGCCATCGACAATCATGTCCAATGGATTCCTTCCTGGGCAAAAAACAGAATCGGTTCGATGGTTGCCGATCGTCCCGATTGGTGCATATCCCGTCAGCGCAGCTGGGGTGTCCCGATTCCCGTGTTCAAATGTGCCAAATGCGGAGAAACGGTTGCCAACGAGGCTACATTCGATGCGGTCATCAAACTTTTCTACGAAGATGGTGCCGATGCGTGGTTTACCAAGCAGCCGAGCGAGTATCTTCCAAAAGGTACCTGTTGTCCGTCATGCGGTTGCACGGACGTTTTACCCGAAAAAGACATTCTCGATGTT
>JAGCZM010000079.1 GCA_017960005.1 Eggerthellaceae bacterium | reverse complement strand
GGATGTCTCACGATAGATATGCTTGGGAAGCTTATCGGCAATCTCTCTATAAGCATCGTATGCCTCGTTTTTGATGTAAGCGATGGGTTTGACCAAAAACTCCCCCACCGCCTGAGGCACGATTGTGCGTATCGTTTGATCCGCTTCCATCTTTTTGACCATCTTTTGGAGATATTCCAGATATGCCGGCAACTCGAAATACCAGTTGTCCACGGGGCGCATCTCGGGAACGGAGCCGGTGACCGAAGATACGGGAGCAAGCAAATCCTCGGGAGAGTATTGGTGTCCCAAATCGCATTCATCCGCATAGGCTTTTTCGGACTTGCACCCCTGTACGGGGCAATGTCCGACAACCTGACGGCCGTTCAAGAAGCATTGCGCCTGCGTATCGTAGAACTGCAGGGTGCTCATTTTCTTCAAGGTACCCGATTCATGCAGACGCTCAAGCACCGCATCGGTAACTTGCTGATGTATCTCTCCGGCACGTCCGATACCCGATCCGTCGAATATGCTCAAATCCACCTCGAAAGCTTTTAAGGTGGACGCCTGAGCAAGATGGTTTTTCATGACGTAATCGGAGATGCTGCCGTCAAATGCTTTTGCTTCTTTGAGTTTACGGTATCCCTCCATGATGGGAGATCCGTAGCAATCGGTACCGGATACGAACAACACGTTGTCATGACCGATACGGTCTTTTAAGAAACGGGCATAGCAATCGGCGGGTACAAATACCCCGCCTATATGCCCGAAATGCAAGGTCTTGTTGCCATAGGGCATGCCCGCGGTTACCACCGCGCGTTTGGGCCAAGAGATATCGGATTCATAACCCATATAAGGACATGCCTTTCGAAAAATCAGTAGATATAGTAAGTATACAAATAATCGTTGAGCTCGACGGTATCGTATGAACCCGCTTCGATTTGAGCCAGCTCCGCGGCTTTTGCAAGCGCATCGTCAAACGTGCCGGTATCATCGATCAATCCCTTGCTTTTTGCGGTATTGCCCGCATAAACCAAACCGTTGGCAAGGCTTTTTGCCTTGGCAAGCGTCATGTTTCTGCCCTCGGCGACATAAGCGACAAACACGTCGTTTATCTCATTGATCATTGCCTGGAAATGAGCGCGCTCCTCATCGGTCAGCGGACGATTACCGTAGGTCGCATCCTTGCTCGGTGCGGAGACGATGTACTCAAGACGAATGCCCTGGGAATCGTAGTAATCGGAATAATCCTCAAACAACAACGAAGAGCCGATACCGCCGATTTGAGAGGTCTTGGCGGCGATGATATAGTCGGCCTGCGAGGATACCTCATAGGCCGCAGAGGCACAGATGGCAGAACAATAAACCACCACGGGTTTTTCGAACTTACGCAGCGCTTCGACCATCTCCTCGCCCACCGTGGAATATCCTCCGCCGGAGTTCACGTACAAAACGATCGCTTTGATCTTGTTGTCGGCTGCAGCCTTGTCGAGCAATGACGTAAACCCGCTTGTCGATGAAGCGCTTCCGTCAAACTCCATGGAGCCTTCCAAACGGATGACGCCGATGGTGGAAGGACCGTAGGTTTCCTCGCTGTCCCAAGGAACCACACCGGCTGCACTCCAAAGTTTAAACACCAGATTGCTGCACGACACGATGCCGGTGATGCCCAATCCGAGCACCACAATCAATGCCACGATGGCAACTATCCAGCCTCTTTTCTTGGGGGATGCGACCGCAGCGGCACTTTGAGAAGGCGCCGCTTCCCGAGACATAACGGGCTCGGCTTCTTGGGTTGTCTCGCTTACTTGTTCGTTATCCATTTTTATCTCCTCGATGCTTCATAAACTTATGCATTGTGACGATGCATAAGTTTATGGCATCAGTAAGCTCATAATTCGAAATTGTCATCCAATCGATTTTGATTGGCCTGCATCTTCTTGGCCGCACGCAACAGGAAAGTCACGTTATCGTCGGTCTGACGCAGGTTCTTGATAAGCATATCCATGGCACGCTCGGTGTTGTTCAGATTTGCCAGGATACGTCTGACACCCCAAATGATCGGAGCGTATTGACCGT
>JAGCZM010000078.1 GCA_017960005.1 Eggerthellaceae bacterium | reverse complement strand
GGCAGACAACCGGTATGATCTTCATGACCGTGTGTTAAAACGATGCCGCGCAGCTTGTGAGCATTCTTGAGCACATAGGTGTAATCCGGCAACACCAAATCCACGCCGGGATGGTTGTCGTCGGGAAACATCAAACCAGCGTCGTCGATGATCAGATCTCCGTTGCACTCAAACACCGTCATGTTCTTGCCGATGGCATCCAAACCGCCCAATGGAATGACTTTGAGCCGAGAGTTGGGATTGGGCACATTCGATGCATGAGGGCGGCTCGCCTGGCGGTTTGCCTTGATGGCCTCTTTTGCTCCCCCGACGCCGTCGCGTGTCAATTGCGGACGTTTGCGCTGCACGTTGACATGCTTGTACTTTTTGGTCGGTTTGTTATTGGATTGTTTGTTTAAAGCGGTGTCTGCACCGGCAACTTGCGTTTGCTGCCTGACTTCTTGTTGTTTGTCGTTATTTTGGGAGTGATTGTTGTTCGTTTGAGCCATATTTCCTTTACGTTTCCTTTGACCGATACGATGTTTTTACAAAACACCGACCTCTTTGAGAACGGCCAGCAAATCATCGGATTGCTCCTCGGTTGCTTCGACCAAAGGCAATCTCAACCCGCCTGCATCAAAGCCGCAAAGCCTGAGCGCTTCTTTGACCAAGATGGGATTGGTTGTTTTGAAGAGGCCTTCAAAAAGAGGCATTAACTTATCATTGACGCTTGCAGCCTCATCAAATGAGCCCGCAGCGCATAAATCCACCAATTGTTTGACCTTGCCGGGACATACGTTTGCGGCAGTTGATATGACACCGTATCCGCCGAGGCTCATGATGTCGAAGGTCAACGAATCATCACCGGAATAGACGCAAAATCCTTGCGGAGCCTGCTGGATGATGGTTTGAATCTGATCGAGTTTCCCGGAAGCTTCCTTGATGGCAATGATGTTTTCGAAATCGTTAGCCAAACGAAGCGTTGTTTGAGCGGTCATGTTGATGACGCAACGACCGGGAATGTTGTAGAGGATAATCGGTTTGTCGACAGCGGATGCAACCGATGCGAAATGACGATACAGACCCTCTTGCGGAGGTTTGTTGTAATACGGGATGACGACCATGAATCCGTCGACATCCAACTTCGATACGTCTTTTGCGAAATCCACGCTGTCTTGCGTGCAGTTGTCACCGACGTTGGCGATGATGGGGGCTCGCTTGCCCACCGCTTCAATGACGGCGGCAAACAAGCTCTTGCGCTCCGGTCTGGAAAGAGTCGGGCTTTCTCCGGTGGTGCCGTTTAACATAACCGAATCGCAACCGCCGTCCAGCAAAGACAAAGCAAGCTGTTGAGCCTTATCCAAATCTATGGACAAATCGGGCTTGAAAGGAGTAATCATGGCGGGAATCAAACGCCCAAACCCATTGTTTCTCATGACAGTTCTCCTCTTTAGGAAAACGAAAAGCGCAAAATGGCAAAAGATGCCTTCTACCTGCTATTATACCTCAAATAAGGCCCGATTTCGTGTATGGGAAGGGGCCAAAAGGTTACATTATCTTGTCAAGTCCGACTACCAATCCCGAAAGCGACGAAACACTTCTGATGCCAAGCAATACACCGGGCATATAAGCATTTCTGTCCCAGGAATCGTGACGGATGGTCAGGCTTTGCCCTTTGGAAGAAAACACCACTTCCTGGCAGGCCATGTAATCATCTGATCGTACCGAATGAATCGTTATATCGCCGGCAACAAACGAGCGGTTGCCGGAAGCATCGGGTGCAATCTCCGTAACGGAAATGCCGTCATTGCCTGTTTCATGGGAAATAATCTCGGCAGTACGGATGGAGGTGCCGCTTGGCGCATCCTTTTTGCCCGCATGATGAAACTCGGTTATCTCGCACGAATCGAAATACTTGGCCGAAGCTTTGGAAAACTCCATCATCAATACGGCGCCTGTCGTGAAGTTCGGGGCATAAAACAAAGCGGCGCCGTCTTTGGCAAGAAGAGCAAGTTCGTTTAGCTCATCGGGTTTGATGCCCGTGGTACCGACCACGCAATCGACACCGTGGATCAATACTTCCTTGATGTTTTGTTTTGCCGCATCCGCTTGCGTGAAATCCACCAACACGTCGATTTTTTGAGCGGCAAGCGCATCTTTGATTGATGTATATATCGGAAACGCTTTGTCGCTTGTCTGCATGTCGATACCGCAGACAAGCTGCATGTCATCGGCTGCATCGATGGCATCGACGCAGGTCAAACCCATTTTTCCCAAACATCCGCTAACGGCGACTTTAATCATGGCAAGCCTTTCGATCTCATAAAAAACGGGGCCGGAAAACGGCCCCGTTTCCTTGATGAATCATTGTATTACATCTGGTGAGAGCGACGCGGTTGTCTGCGCTCGGAGGTATTGTTTTTGTTACCATGGCCACCGCGTCCGTTGGATTCGCCCGACTCGGGAGCCTCGGGTTTGTCGAGACGATCGAGCGAAATCTTTCCGGTCTTGGGATCGACTTCGATAACCTGTACCTTGACGATATCGCACACCTGCAACACATCTTCGACAGTGGCAACACGGCCGGTTGCGACACGACTGATATGCAGCAAACCGTCCTTGGAAGGAGTGAGTTTGACAAAAGCACCGAAGCTTTGGATTCCGACGACGCTGCCTTCGTAAATCTCGCCCACCTCGGGCTCTTTGACAATATCGACAATCATCTTTTTGGCAGCGGCACCGGATTCGGCGGAAGTGGAACCGATGCGGACGATACCCTCTTCGGTGATCTCGATGGTGGCACCGGTTTCGTCATGGATGCCGCGGATGACCTTGCCGCCTGTAACGATGACCTCGCGAATCTTGTCAACGGGGATATGGAT
>JAGCZM010000077.1 GCA_017960005.1 Eggerthellaceae bacterium | reverse complement strand
GATGCTCTGGAAAAAGACGAGTTCGAAAAACAGTATGCCGAAATCGTGGGAATGGGGGTGTCTTGAAATGTCGGATAGGCCGATGAACCGCAAGCGCCCTTCTGCCTGGCAGCAATACAAAACACTTCTCAAAAAGGATCTGCAGAGAGAGTTTAGGACAAAAGAGATGGTCACTTCCATGGGCATCTATGCCATCTTGGTACTGATCATATTCGGGGCATCGCTCGGTCAAAGCGCCACGGCCGATACCATCGTCAAAATAAGCGGCGGCTTGCTGTGGGTACTCATCGTCTTTACGGGTCTGCTGGGGCTAAACCGCAGCTTTTCTTACGAAAAAGAACAGTCATGTTTGGAAGGCATTTTGCTTGTTCCCATGGACAGAAGCGTCATCTATCTTGCCAAGGCAACTTCCAATCTGGTGTTTTTGCTGGCCGTCGAAGTCATTGCGATTCCGCTTTATTATTTCTTTTTCCTGACGGCATCGGCTCCGTCGGAGACGTTTTTGTATATGCTTATACCGCTTTTCGTGGGAACCGTCGGTATCTCGGGTGTCGGGACGATACTCTCGACGATAACCGTCAACACCCGCGGCAGGGATGTCATATTGGCCGTTTTGCTCATCCCGCTCATATTTCCGCTTTTGTATGCGGGCGTATCGGCAACGGGTGCCATGATCGTGGGAGCGGACGGCTGTTGGGACACGTTCACCGTATCGCTTGCCTTGGCGGCGGGATACGATGTGGTCATGTTATTGGTTTCATGGGTACTTTATGATTACGTGGTAAGTGCCTAAACATATCAGGAGGTTTTCATGAGGAAAGATTCAAAAGAAAACCCGCAGAAGAAGCCCACGTTGCCCGAAGTCGGACAATGGCCGGATAAACTGGCCATGCCTGCCTTGATCGGAGGCGCGGTGTTTACCACCGTCGGTTTTCTTCTGGCGTTTTTGTATGCCGGCCCGGTAAACGGTGCCGCGGTCGATGGGGTGGAGGTCATCAACGGCGAACTCGTCGGCAATGTCCTTTTGCTTTCCCAAAAGATTTTCTATTTCCACATGCCGCTCGGTATCGCGAGCTTCATCGCAATCGGCTTTGCCGTTTATTACGCAATTCGTTATCTGCGCTCCAAAGAAGTGCGTTTCGATACCTGCTCGCGCATCTGCATGGAAGTGGGTTTGGTGTTCGTGGTCGGTACCATGGTCACCGGCGATCTGTGGACGAGATTCGAGTGGGGCGTATGGTGGACATGGGATCCGCGTTTGACCACCTATCTCATCCTGACGCTTTTGATCATCGCTTACTTTGTGCTGCGTTCGGCCTTAAAGGAACCGGAGCGTCGCGCTTCTTACGCATCCGTTGTTGCCATATTGGCAGGCATTGATGTGCCGATTTGCTACGGCATCACCCGTCTGGTTCCCTCTTCGTTGCATCCGGTCATCATCCGCGAAAGCGGCATGACGCCCGATATGGTCATCGCTTTGATGTTCTGCATGATTGGCATGATGCTTGTCGCGTATGCGTTTTATCGCATTCGGTTCAGACAGGTACGCATAGCCGAGCGTACGCAGGCGCTTAAAGAGCGTTTGGAAGATTTCGAATAAAGCATCGATTTGAAACGGAGATAAAAATGAATCCATTACTTGAAGCAATCTACAGCACCATCATTCCGTCAGCACCCTTCATTATCGCGGCATACGCCCTTGTCTGGGTTGCGTTGTTTGTTTTTGTCATCATCGCAATCAAGGGGTTCAAGAATTCCGAAAAGCAACTTGCCGTGCTTGAAGAAGAAGTCGAAAAGCTCAAGACCAAATAAAGCTTGCCAAAGGACCTCTCATGAAAGCGCTTATACCGGCGGCGGGTATGGGCACGCGCTTTATGCCCTATACCAAAACCGTATGCAAAGAGATGATCATGCTGGTTGACAAACCGGTGATTCAGTATGTCGTCGAAGAGGGCCTGAGTTCGGGAGCGGATGAGGTTGTCATCATCAACGGCCCCGACAAAAAGCTCATCGAGGAGCATTTCTCCCCGAATCCCGAACTGGTCAAAACCTTGAGGGATGCGGGTAAAGATGCCTATGCCGATGCGGTCGAGCATGCCGGCAATCTCAAGGTGAGCTATGTGTATCAAACATATCCAAGAGGGCTCGGCGATGCGGTGCATACCGCGGCATCGAAGACAAAAGACGAGCCCTTCTTCGTTTTGCTCGGTGATGTGGTGGTACCCGACAATCGCATTTGCGAGCGTTTGAAAGAGGTATCCGAAGCACATGGCAACGCATCGGTGTTGGCGGTATTGCCCGTGCCCGAAGACATGATAAGCAGGTTCGGGATAGTGGGGGGCAAAGAGACAGAGCCCGGCGTCATAAAGATCGACACCATGGTGGAAAAACCCAAACCCGAAGACGCGCCTTCCAACCTGTCGATATTCGGGAGGTATTTGTTCACGCCGCGAATCCAGGAGATTTTGGCTCATACCAAACCCGGTGTGGGAGGCGAGATACAGCTGACCGATGCCATGATCGAGCTTTTGGGCGAGGAGGATATGTATGCCGTCGTTATCGACGAAAACGACGGATATGATGTCGGTACCGTCGATACTTGGGCAAAGACAAATGCCGTTCTTTTTGCCGAAAGAAAGTAGAATAAGACAAAAAAACGAACAAAAAGGATGCTTTGAGATAAAGCATCCTTTTTTGTTTGTGGTTTACCCGAGAAAAACAAGAACAAAAGTTCTAATTTTTTGAAGAAGGACGCATTTGCGTGCTACAATGTCTTGCATGGAAACGCTCTTTACCGAAATGGAAAATCAAACGAGGCTCGCAAACGCGACTTTGGCCGTGCGCATGCGTCCGCGCTCGCTTGACGAGTTCGTCGGGCAGTCCCAGGCGGTCGGTGCGGGCAGCTGGCTTCGCAACGCCATCGAGACCGATACGCTGAGTTCCATCATCTTGTTCGGACCGGCCGGTACGGGTAAAACATCTTTGGCCCATGTCATTGCCGAAACCACCAAAGCGGCCTTTGTCGAGGTGTCCGCGGTGGGAGGTACCGTTGCCGATCTTCGTCGCGAAATCACCGCAGCCGAGCAAAGGCTTTTGCAAAACAACCGTCGGACCATTTTGTTTGTCGACGAGATTCATCGGTTCAACCGCGGGCAGCAGGATGCTCTGCTTCATGCCGTGGAAAACCGCACCGTCGTTCTCATCGGAGCCACCACCGAGAATCCGTATTTCGAGGTGAATACCGCTTTAAACTCGCGTTCCCGCGTCGTTTTGCTCAAGACTCTCGAAAACGAGGACATCAAGACTTTGGTCGAGCGCGCCTTGGCAGACGAGCGCGGTCTGGCCGGCAAATACACCCTGGAGGAAAAAGCGCTCGATGCCATCATCTTGATGGCGGGAGGGGACGGCAGAAGCGCCCTTAACATGCTCGAGCTGTCCTCCGAGATGGCCAAAGCGGAAAACACTTCCGTCATCACCGAGGAGATGGTCCAAAACTCCATACCACGGCGTATCGTCAACTATGACAAAAACCGCGATATGCACTACGACATCATATCGGCGTTCATCAAAAGCATGAGAGGATCAGATCCCGATGCGGCCGTCTATTATCTGGTGCGTATGATGGAGGGAGGAGAGGATCCCAAGTTCATAGCCAGACGGATATTCATATTGGCATCGGAAGATATCGGCAACGCCGACCCGCAGGCCATACTCGTTGCCGAAGCAGCGTTTAAGGCGGCGGAGGTCATCGGATATCCGGAGTGCGCCATCAATCTGACCCAGGCCGCCATCTATATGGCATTGGCTCCCAAAAGTAACGCCGTTGTCGAGGCGCTCGATGCCGCAACCCATGAGGTTCAACACGGTCCCGAAAGAGATGTGCCCGCTTACCTTCGCGACAGACACCGTCCCGGCTCCGATGAGTACGGAGAATACAAGTATCCGCACAACTTCCCCGGAGGATGGGTCGATCAGCGCTATTTGCCCGAAGGTCTCGAGCGCGGATGCTTCTATACCCCCGGTGAGCGAGGCTGGGAATCTTACCGTATCTCTTCCGTTGCGGCCGACAGGGCGTCATCTGCCGACAAGCCCGTGCAAAAGGCCTCTCACGGACACATGGAATACAAGAAAATCGGCAAGAAACAATAACCTTTTATTCGTATCGATATCCCTTTGCCGCGCGTTTTAAATGACGGGGTTTCTTCTGCGTGTCGTTTTGGTAATAAGCGAACGGGGGGTTTATAGATTGAGCGCAAGCAGGTAAAATGATAAGTTGCATCAAAAGGCTTAAAAACATAAGGAGAGCCATATGAGTTTCGAGGAGATAATGGAGTTCATATCATCCATTTTGCCGATAATTTGGATTGTCGTGGCCGCTGTCGCCGTATGGGCGCTCATCGAGTTCATCGTCACCATGAAGCGCGTTCGCAGCGGAGTGGATAAAGTGCAAACAGGCATCGAGCCGACTTTGGCCAATGCCGAGCAGATAACCGCATCCATCAAACCTGCCGCGGCAAAGATGGAGCCTTTGGTCGACCGCGTTTCTTTGACGGTCGATGCCGCCAATCTCGAAATCATGCGCGTCGATTCGATACTCGAGGATGTGGGCGAAGTAACCGACAAGGTCTCCGGAGTGGCGACTTTGGTGTCCGGTGCCGCGAAAGGCCCGCTTGAGTTTATCGGTGCTGTTGCCACCAAGGTGATCGATGCCGCCAAAACCTATACCGGCGTCAATGAAGATCAAGACGTAAACGCCGCCGCACGTGCTACCGCGCAATCCGCCATGAAAGCCCAGGCCAAAGGCGTGGGAGAGGCCGCGGTCGATGCCATTCATACCTTCGTGGAGGAGGCAAG
>JAGCZM010000076.1 GCA_017960005.1 Eggerthellaceae bacterium | reverse complement strand
GGGGTTGGACATAACGATGGCAACGGTGTTGTTGGCGGTGGCGATGTCCATCGCGCCGACGACCAAGCCCATACCCAGCTCGCCGCTCTTTTTGCCTTTGCAGACCTTTCTGATGGCGTAAAGCAGTGCATCAAAGCCGCCGTATTCGCGGACAAGAGCGCCGATGCAGCTGACAAGGATGGCAACCATTGTGGTCTCGAACATTCCCGCGGCGCCGGCACCCATGCCGGCAAGGAGTCCGGTTGCGGTGTATGCGCCGGTGGCAAGCATGATGACGGCACCGGATACGATACCGACCAGCAACGCAACAAACACGTTGATGCCGACCAATGCGGTTACCAAAACAAGGACGTAAGGAATGACTTCGATGAGGTTGAACTCGTGGGAGACGACCTCCGCGGGGCCGGAAGTAAGGCTGATGACAATGATGACGACCAGGGTCAAAAGCGCGGCGGGAAGGGCGATCTTGAAGTTCGCGCGGAATTTGTCCTTCATGTCGCATCCTTGGCCTTGGCACGCCGCAATCGTCGTATCCGAAATAAAGCTCAGGTTGTCACCGAACATGGCACCGCCCATGACCGAGCCGATGATGAACGCCAGGCTGATGCCCGAGCCGTCGGCGATGGCATAAGCGATGGGGGTGAGCAAGGTGATGGTACCGACGGAGGTGCCCATTGCCAAAGAGACAAAGCAGGCAACCACGAACATGATGGCGGGAGACCATTCGCCCGGGACCAAAGACAGCAGCCAGTAAGCAACGCTTTCCGCACTGCCCCGACCGACGGTTCCCACGAAGATGCCGGCTACCATGAAGATGATGATCATGTACATGATGGTTTTGTCGCCGGCTCCCTTGCCCATCAAGCCGATTTTGGCATCGAGGTTAAGACCGCGGTTTTGCAGGCACGCGACCAGCAGGGCAACCAAAAAAATGACGACGATGGGGATGTTGTAGAATCCCATGGGGATTTGCAAGACGTATTCGAAAAGAATACCCAATCCCAGATACAGCACCAAAAACACCAGAATCGGTATCAGTGCTTTGGGGTTACCTTTCTTCATTTTTCCTCCTTTTAGAAAAACGACTTGTCCCATGATACCCCCAAATCGCATGGCACCCGTTTTCTTGATAAAGAATGCATGCTTGTATGGGTGAGGAGCCTGTTTGTCCGCTGGCGGTGCCGACATCCCCTTTTGCCCTTTTATTCGTAAAAGAAGAGGATAAAAAGACAAGATTTTTCGCAGATATACGGGTAAAGCGTTATCCTATGCGGGTTGCAAAAACCGGCGTATGTTTTGTACGTATCTGAGAGTGTTTTTGCGACGGAAAATATAACCGTTTCGGATGCGAGGGACATCGGTTGCGATGTCCGAAGAGAAAGGGAGGGAAAACATGCCGATTACGGACTTTCTGCGACGTAATGCCGCAGGACATGGTGCCGAAGTAGCACTTGTCGAAATAAATCCTGAAATCATGGAGCCGCGCAGAGTGACTTGGCGCGACTACGACCTCATCGAAAGCACCGAAACGCAATATTACCGTCGTGAAATTACGTGGGCTGTTTTTGACGAGAAATCCAATCGTTTCGCGAACTTGCTGTTGTCGCGCGGAATCAAGAAGGGCGATAAGGTCGGTATTTTGATGATGAACTGCCTTGAGTGGCTCCCCATTTACTTCGGTGCCCTCAAAGCCGGTGCCATCGCCGTGCCGCTGAACTTCCGTTACATCGCCGAAGAGATCGAATACTGTCTCAATCTGGCGGATGTCGATGTGTTGGTGTTCGGACCCGAGTTTATCGGTCGTATCGAGGCCATCGTCGACAATATCCGTCGCAACCGTCTGTTGTTCTTCGTGGGGGAGACCTGTCCTTCCTTTGCCGAGAGCTACAACCAGTTGGTTGCCAACTGCTCCAGCGTGGATCCTTTCATTGCCGTAAGCGACAATGATTACGGCGCGATTTACTTCTCCAGCGGCACTACGGGTTTCCCGAAAGCCATTTTGCATAAGCATCAGAGTTTGACCCAGTCTGCCGAGATGGAGCAGTACCACCCTGGTCAAACCCACGATGACGTGTTTTTGTGCATTCCGCCGCTGTACCACACCGGCGCAAAGATTCACTGGTTCGGCAGCTTGGTGAGCTGCTCGAAGGCGGTATTGTTGCGTGGTGTGACCCCCAAGACGATTTTCGAGACAGTGTCATCGGAGCGCTGCACCATTGTTTGGTTGCTCGTTCCCTGGGCGCAGGATATTTTGCTTGCGCTTGACCGCGGAGATCTCAAGATTTCCGATTACCAACTCGATCAGTGGAGATTGATGCATATCGGAGCGCAGCCCGTTCCGAAGAGCTTGGTTGCCAAGTGGCTTACCTACTTCCCGCATCATGACTACGACACCAACTACGGTTTGTCCGAATCCACCGGTCCGGGTTGCGTGCATCTCGGTATCGAAAACGTCGACCATGTCGGTGCCATCGGTGTTCCGGGTTATCGTTGGAAGACCAAGATCGTCGACGACAAGATGGTCGAAGTCGAGCCCGGTCAGGTCGGAGAGCTCTGTGTCAAGGGTCCCGGCATCATGACCTGCTACTACAAAAACCCCGAAGCCACCGCCGAAAGCATCGTGGACGGATGGTTGCGTACCGGCGATATGGCACGCTTGGATGAGGACGG
>JAGCZM010000075.1 GCA_017960005.1 Eggerthellaceae bacterium | reverse complement strand
TATGGCGTCGTTTATCGCAGCGACAATATGGCCGCCGAGTTTGCCGAGGTGCAGGTTCGCGTGAGTGCCGCCGCCGACGAAGGAAAAGCCAACAAAGCCGTTTGCAAGCTTTTGGCGGAGTGTTTGGACATCCCCAAAACCCGTGTCGAGATCGAATCGGGAACGACTTCACGTTATAAACGCATAGCCGCAGATGCCTCGTCCGAGGTTGTCAATGCGTTTATCGGGGGATTGCCGCGCCTTTAATCATATACACGCGCGCGTATGCGCAAGAAAACATGCGAGTGGAACTGTAAGCCGGGTTCTGTCGTTTAAGACGGCCATTTATCTCGATTTATCGTTACCGATAAACTCCAGCGCGCAACCCGAACACAGGCAAGGGCGAGCCTATCGTGTTCCTATTTGCGTTTGCTCCTGATGGGGCTTGCCAAGCCACGTCGTTACCGGCGTGCTGGTGCGCTCTTACCGCACCGTTTCAGCTTTTCTCCTTCGATAAACGAAAGGGAGTTTTCTTTTCTGTGGCGCTTTCCGTCGAATTGCTTCGCCCGGCTGTTAGCCGGCATCATGCCCTTGGGAGCCCGGACTTTCCTCACACCTGAGTGCGCGACCGTCCGTCCCACTCGCGGATGGTATTATAACGATATACCGGCTCATCGCAGGCAAACTGTTTTTAAAAGTCATGGGAGAAAAGCGGTTGATTACGATGCTTTCCGAAAACCGCATATGCGCACTTGTATGTGCATCCGAGTTCAATGCGGATGATTTTATCGCGCGTCATGACCGCAACGAGTTTGCTTACGTCATTGCCGTTGACGGAGGTTATGAACATCTGGAAAAGATTCATGTTGTTCCCGATGCGGTGGTTGGGGACTTCGATTCGCTCGGTTATATTCCTATTTTGCGCAACGTATCGGTTTATGACACGCACAAAGACGAAAGCGATTTCGAGCTGGCAATCAAAGATGCCTTGTCCTTGGGTTATACCGACGTGTATGTATACGGTGCCACGGGAAGACGTCTCGACCACACCATAGCGGCGCTGCAGGTGATGGCATCGTTTGCCGAGCGCGGCATGCGCATCACCGTCATCGGTCTTGATTGTCGTATTTTCTTTTTGGTCGGTCCGTCCCGTTTCGACATTTGCGAAACATACGGAACGGTATCGGTGTTTTCCATGGGTGGAACCGCTCACGGAGTGAGTATTTCATCCATGGAGTATGAGGCTATCGATTTTGAGTTGAGCAATCGAACCTCCCGGGGTTTGTCGAACGAATTGGTCGGTAGGCCGGGTTTTGTCGAAGTAAAGGAAGGCACTTTGGCTATAATATACCCGCTACCTTCGCAGGGTATCGCTTAACCGCGAAAAGATCGAAAGCGGCGAATGCTCCGGGGTGGGGTCTCGTGCCTGCTTTTACTCTTGACGTTGTGCCTGTGAACTTTTAACATACCCACTTGCGCATTTGCGCATACACTGGGGTGTCGTCTAATGGCAGGACAGCGGTTTCTGGTGCCGTATGTGAGGGTTCGACTCCTTCCACCCCAGCCACGATATATGGCTCTGTCGTCTAGCGGTTTAGGACATCGCCCTCTCAAGGCGGAGATCGTCGGTTCGAATCCGATCAGAGCTACCACAAATCAAAAGCCCCGATTTCCCGGGGCTTTTTATGATTCAGCGGTAATCCTTTTTGCCGATGTTTCTTTTGGGTTTTATCGGCTCCCTGAAATCCAGCTTCAACTGCCCGTCGGCAAGATTGGTTTGGCTTTTTCTGATCTCGATGTCCTCGATAATCCATGAAAGAGCTTCGTTGCCGTATTGGGACAGCATCGCCATGCGCGCGTCTTTTTCGAGTTGTTTGGAATTGAGACGGGCGGAACTCTCGAACTCGAACACGCCCATCGCGCGCCTTCCGGAGGCGTTGGGGGAGCGGTAATGCGCCAAATATGCTTTCATGGAAACCTACCGTCCTTTTTCTCGATCTGTCATGTATTCTTCAACCCGCTTCGTCAAAGCATCTTTTGTGTTGGCAAGGGTTTCGTCGATGACCTCGGCAAGAAGCTTATCGAGGATCTCGCGCATGAGAGGCCCGGGTTTTATGCCCATGTCGATAAGCGTATCCCCGTTGATTGCCAAATCCTTGGTCGAGAAGGCCTCGTCGTTTTGTTTGATCTCATATGCGATGGCAAGCAGGTTGTTTGCATGTTGTATGCGGGGATGGCAAAGAGGGGATTGCGATGCGGCATCGGCTGCTTTGATATCGCATAAAACCTCGAACATATCCATACGCCCGTCCAGCTTATTGAGCATGTGTTTGACTGCGCGCGGGTTCTCTTCTATGACGACGTCATGCCATTTGACGATGGAAAGGCAGTCGTTTTTGAGCGAGTTGGCAAACTTCAACTCGTTCATGATGTTTTCGGCAATATCCATGCTGTATTTTGCATGACCGAAGAAATGACCTTGGTTGTTTTGATCGAGCGTGAATGCTTTCGGTTTGCCCATGTCGTGGAAAAGCGCGCTCCAGCGATTCAAAGGATGCGGCTTTGTATGTTGGATGACATAGGCTATATGTTCGTATACCGTATAAATATGGTAGGGAGTTCTCTGGTCGAATCCCACCGAGGGCAAAAGCTCGGGTATGACCGCGACGATGATTGCCGTCAGGTTCATGAAGATGTCGTGTACGTGCTCGCCCAAAAGAAGTTTTTCGAACTCATCTCTGATGCGTTCGCGCGAAACCGTATCAAGCAGCACTTTGTACTTGATTGCGGAGTTCTTGGTCTCCTCGTCGAGAACAAAGCCAAACTGCGAGGCAAAGCGTGCGCCCCGAAGAATCCGAAGAGCGTCTTCTCGGAATCGTTTGTCGGGATTGCCCACGCATCGGATGATCTTCGCATCGAGATCGGTCATACCGCCGTATACATCGATAAGACCGCGCCTCGGGTGGAAAGCCATCGCGTTTATCGTGAAATCCCTGCGGGCCAAATCCTCTTCGACGGATTGGGCAAACTCGATTGAGGAGGGGTGTCTGCCGTCGTCGTAGGTGCCGTCTTTGCGATAGGTCGTCACCTCAAAGGGCACATGGTTGATATGCACGGTTACGGTGCCGTGTTTGATGCCCGTTTCAAACACCGCATAGCCGGCGTCTTTTGCCAATTGCTTTGTCATTTGGGGTGGAGCGGAGGTGGCTATGTCGAAGTCGTGCGGGTCGTTTCCCATGAGGACATCGCGCAGAGCACCGCCGACGAAACAAGCCTCGTATCCGGCGTTTTCCAGGAGGGAAATCAAGGCAGACGATTCGGGCGTCATCAGCTTTCGAATCAAAGCATTTTTCGCTTTATCGTCCATCGAAATGCCCAACCTTTGTTTTGTGCCGTGTCGCCTTTATTATAGAGGGTAAAACGGCTTGGTTTTTCACCTTATTCTCATCGGTTCGGTATCGGATTTTACGCGTAATTCACGCATAAAACGCCCCGATTGCCATACGGTGACATCGGCATCGAAAAATAATCGATTTGTCATATGAAATTGTCTTGTCACGGGCCCTTATAACAAGTAATATACGTTCCCGCACCTTTTTTGAGGGGCGTGCTGCGGGAACAAAAAATTTCCGGGAATTGAGAGAAATTTTTCTTGACACGGAATAATCCCGCTAGTAGTATATCCACTTGCGCGTTTGGCAAGTCTGCCATGCTGCGCACACGGAAAAGCCGATGTTTTTCCGCAAGGACCTTGAAAATCGAATACTGCGAAATCGCTTGATTTCAAGCGATGAAAATCAAATTAAGTCAGAGATTCATTTGACCTCGTCAATGCTCCGGACCCAACTGAATGGGATTCGGAACGCAAGACAAAATCAGCTGGTTCAAACCTTTATGAAACGAAAGGTACCCAT
>JAGCZM010000074.1 GCA_017960005.1 Eggerthellaceae bacterium | reverse complement strand
CAAAAAAGCGGACGCACTCGGTAAATAGAAGGTGTGCGTCCGAATCGTTTCAAATGGCCAATCGGTTTCCTCGATTAGGCGATCATTATCTCCGGCGACGTCTCCCCCGTAACGTCGGATACTCGTACCGTCACCGTAGAAGGCTCTCCCACCTCGGGCAAATCGTACATGACGTTGGTCAAAATGCGCTCGCAGATGCTGCGCAAACCGCGTGCGCCGGTACCGTGATCGTAGGCTTCTTTGGCGATGGCCTCCAAAGCGTCCTCCTCGAAGGTCAACTCGCAGTTTTCGTAACCAAACATACGCACGTACTGCTTGACGAGCGCGTTCTTGGGCTCGGTGAGAATACGTACCAAGTCTTCGACTTTGAGCTCCTCAAGGGCGGTAATAACCGGGATTCTGCCCACAAACTCGGGAATAAGACCGTATTTGGTCAAATCCTCGGGAATGACCTGTTTGAGAAGCTGCGCATCGGCTTCCTTTTTGCTCGGAGGAAGCTCGGAAGAAAAGCCCATGCCTTTGTTGCCGACACGATGTCCCACGATTTCGGGAAGGCCGACGAATGCGCCGCCCATCATGAACAAGATGTTGGTCGTATCGATATGGATGAGCTCCTGATGCGGATGTTTGCGTCCGCCTTGAGGCGGTACGGATGCTTCGCATCCCTCGACGATCTTAAGCAGGGCCTGCTGTACACCTTCACCGGACACGTCGCGGGTGATGGAGAGGTTTTCCGCTTTGCGGGCAATCTTGTCGATCTCATCGATGTACACGATACCGATCTGCGCTCTTTCCACATCGAAGTCCGCGGCGGTTATGAGCTTCAAAAGAATGTTTTCGACATCCTCACCGACATAGCCGGCTTCGGTCAAAGTCGTGGCATCGGCAATGGCGAAAGGAACTTTGAGGCTTCTGGCCAGGGTTTGCGCGAGCAATGTTTTGCCCGACCCCGTCGGTCCCAAAAGCAAGATGTTGCTTTTGGCTATCTCGACGTCATCGTCGGGATCCATCTCGGTCACGAACAGACGCTTGTAATGGTTGTAAACCGCAACGGACAAGGCGCGCTTGGCGTCTTCTTGCCCGATAACATATGCGGAGAGTGCTTCATAGAGCTGACGGGGTGTGGGAAGTCCGCTTCCGTCTCCCAAGCAATCTCCCAAAGGATCGGAAGAGTATTCTTTGTCGAATTGCTCTTCGTCATCCTCGAATTGCTCTTCTTCCATGTGCCCCTGGCGTATGGCACGCATATGCTCTGTGTATTCGTCACGGGCACGGGTGGTCTGATAGCCCATCTCATGCATCATGGCCTCGGAGCATACCGAAATGCACTCGTTGCAGATGTTGACGCCGTTGGAGGCGGTGACCATAGCTCCTACCTCACTTGCGCTCTTGCCGCATAACGTACAGGTAGGTGTCGTGTTTAAATTGCTGCGTTTACCTGATGTGTTTGCCATATCTCCTCAATTCTTTTACGTCAAAACAAGATGCATAAAAGAAATCATGTTTATTCGACGGCGGGTGCTCCGTGGTATGTCAAAACCTTGTCGACCAAGCCGTACTGAAGCGCTTCTTCGGCGGTCATGTAGTTGTCACGCTCGGTGTCGCGCTGGATGGCTTCCAAGGTTTGGCCGGTGTTGTCGGCCAGAATCTTGTTCAAGCGCTGACGGGTCTTGAGCATGAAATCCGCGACGATTGCGATTTCGGTTTGCTGGCCTTGGGCACCGCCGGAGGGCTGATGGATCAAAACCATGGAGTTGGGCAGGCAAAAACGCTTGCCCTTTGCACCGGCGGAAAGCAAAACGGCCGCCATGGAGGCGCACTCACCGATGCAGATGGTGGATACGTCGCACTTGATGAAGTTCATCGTGTCCAAAATACCCAAACCGGCGGTTACCGATCCTCCGGGGGAATTGATGTACAAAGAAATGTCCTTATCCGGGTCTTCCTGCTCGAGATGAAGCATCTGAGCGACCACGGAGTTGGCTACCTGATCGTCGATTTGCTCGCCCAAAAAGATGATGCGGCTGTTGAGCAAACGCGAATAAATGTCATAAGAACGCTCGCCGCGGGGGCTTTGCTCGATGACGTAAGGAATCAATGCGTTTTTTGCTTGCTGTGACTGCATGACTTCTTCCTCGCTTTCCAAAACAAAATATTTCAAGCGCTTCGAGTGAATAATTCCTTATTTCTCGGATGCTTTGGTGCCGGATTTCTTTGCTGCGGGCTTTTTGGCCGGAGCATCTTCGGTCTTTTTGGCCGCAGGTTTCTTTGCGGGTGCGGCCTCTGCCTTTTTCGCAGCGGGCTTCTTTGCGGCAGATGCGTCGGACTTCTTCGCTGCGGGTTTCTTTGCTTCCTCCGCAGGTTTCTCCTCTGCCTTCTTTGCGGGCTTCTTTGCCTTCTTTTGCGGCATCTCGTCGGCAACATCGATTAAGTTATCGAGGATGTCTTTCATGGCCTTGGTGCGAAGCACGCCTTCGCGGATGAGGTGGATGTTGCCGGCGGCAACCCACTCCTTGTACAGGGATTCGGGATCATCGACACCGCTTGAGGCAAACTCGTCTTTGACGTCTTCCTCCGTGGCGACAAATCCCTTATGACGGGCCCATGCATCCAAAGCCAAATCGTCTTTGACCTGGTCGGCTGCCTGTTTCTTGATGTCTTTCTTGAACTCTTCGGCGCTAAGCCCGTTGTTCTTGAGATATACGTCCAAGGTGATGCCCTGACGGGTGATTTGCTGGTAGAAGTTCTTCAAAAGCTCGGCTTCCGCCTTCTCCACCATGGAAGCGGGGGGTTCGCCTTGCAATCTCTCGGACAAAACGCCGAGTGCGAGGTTTTCTTTGAGCTGAGGCATGTACTTGGCACGCTCTTGACCTGCCGCCTCGGCGATGCGCTCGCGAAGCTCGGCCACGGTCTCGAACCCGTAGTTGTCCTTTACCCACTCATCGGTAAGCTCGGGGAATTTCTTGACCTTGACCGAGAGGATTTCGACATCAAAAGTAACGTCGGTGACAGTCGAGGGCAAACCGGTGAACAGGATGACCTTCTCGTTGGCGTTGACCTTGACGCTGAACT
>JAGCZM010000073.1 GCA_017960005.1 Eggerthellaceae bacterium | reverse complement strand
CCGATGAGCTGCACATCGAAATGCCTCAATCCGATGGAACGTTTGGAAGCCTCACGCACGCACGCGAATGCTTCGGGCAATAAATCATCCAAGTCATCGCCGTTGTCCAAACGCAATCTGAATTCGGCGGTTTTGGCGCACAATTGCTCATCCGTCAGTTCCGAAACCGAAGATTCGAGCGCATTGATACGATCGACGATTGCGCGATATTGCTTGAGTTGCTTTCCTTCGCCGGCACTCAGTAATTTCGAAAGAAAATTAGCCATATACATCCTTTTTACCGTGTAAATTACCGCAATACTGTAACACAGCGGCATCTATGGGCATTGCCATGATTGCCATCTCGAAAATAAAACGTAAAAAGGCATTCCGCATCACCGGACAATGCCTTTTTATCTCTCAGTGATTGCGGTCAAAGATTGTCATTGAACAAATGCTTCCGCATCGATAACCCGATTGTAAATGGATGATATTTCGACTGACGGATCAATGCCCAACTCCTCGTTTAGGAAATGCTTGCACTCCTGATAGGTCTCTATCGCCTCGCTTCTTTGCCCGGCGGCCTCCTGCGCAAGCATAAGCGTAGTATACACATCTTCCCGACATGCATCGCGCCGCTTGGCCTCACGGGCAAACCAAAGGCTCCCCTCGAGCTCGTTTTGCGCGCAAAGATACTTGGAAGCGTGCAGCAAGCTGTCCACCAACCTGGCCGTATAATCATTTCTGACATTGCGCAGATACGCGCATTTTTGCTCTCCGGGAACCAACTCCTGCGCAAAATCCCCTGTTATCTCCCCGAAGAGTTTTTGCCACTCCGCCGCACCCATTTCCGAAAACATCAACCTACGACACACATCGTCAAACGCGAATATGTCGCTTCGCAGATACCGTGCATCGATACGAACCGAATCATGGTTTTTTATCAGATAAGGACAATTGCCCGAAGGAAGCATGAGCGCATGGCGCAACTGCCCCCATACGCAATAAAAATTATGTCGTGCGCTCTCCAAATCGGAATCGGGCCACAAAAGCGCCACCAAGCGATCGCGGTTGATTTCTCTGCCTTTGTACAGCACCAAGATGGCAAGCATCGTCTTGGCTTTCATCCGTCGAAATGTATGAGGGTCGACCAGCCTGTCCCCGACGCGTATCACCATGCCCCCGAACAAACCCACATACAGCAACGGTACGGGCTCCAATAAACGCAAAGACACGTCGCCGGATGATTGACCTTGTCGACGATATAAATCCGGATGGGTTTTGAGGTAATCGGATTGGCGGATGAGGCGTCCCGTCTGCTGTCGCAGATATCGCTCTTTTTGCGTAGCGATATAGCGCGCAAACGATGACATGGAAACCCCGGATATGACCTCGCACTCCGTTTGGGTGAGGATCCCCATTCCGAAGGCTTTTTGACAGGCGGCATAAAGCTCGTAAGCGTACATGCTTTGTTTGATTTGCTCTCCGCCCAACCGTTCGGCCAAAAGGTTCAGTATCTCTTTGGCCAAATCGATCGCCTCGATCTCATCGACGCTTTTGCGGCTGCCTTTGTCCGAAGCGTTCATGCAAACCGCGAGGCGGTTGACATAGGCTGCGCATATCCCCATGATTGCATCCTCGCGCATCCCGCTTCCGATCAAAGCCTTGATGCGCGTGGCGGCTTTTCTGAAACAATCCTCGTCCCCTCCCATAACAAAACAAATCATCTCGGGTATATCGGCAAGGCGAAGATGCTGCCCGATGGCATCAATCAGTATTTCCAAAGACACGTATACGGCGTTTCGTTCGGCATCATCGCCGTAACAAAAGACAAGCGATGCCGCCAGAAGCCGGGCGCTTCGGGAAGCTTTTTCGTCCAAAGCGATGCGGTATGCCTTGCGCAGCGGTTTCTCGAAACCCTCCAAAAACACCATGCGCCAGCATTCGTGCGCCTGCAAAAGCAGCATATCCGTATCGTTTTGACGTCCGATATAACCGTGAAGCCGATGCGCTTCATACAAAACACCCTGCTCGTTTATGACCCATGCGTTGGACAGAAGCCATTTTGCGCATTGATACGGTCCCAAAAACGCTCCCGCAACCTCGCATGCACGCCCCGCATCCCCCGAAAGCGCAATGGAAGAAGCAATGTTTAAGACAAGCGAACCGACATCCGCGCATACCGCAATATAAGCCATCATCTCGAGATGCTTCTCGAAACATCCCGCGATGATATCGGGCGCGACTTCCATCGCCTCAAATGTCGAGCTGCGGACATTGAGACCCAGATAGGGATAACATCGGGCAAGTTGCTCGATGGACTCTCCGAGGTTGATTCCCGGCATCACCTCGTCGAATCGCTTGAACGTTCCTTTTTGACAAACGAATGCGACAAAAGCTATCAAACGCCACTCGCTCGGCATCTCTTCGGCACAAAACGCTTTGAGATAATCGGATGCGCTCATCGAGCCCCAGCAAGAACCGGCAATGCGCCTCGATCGCGGCCATGCCCTCTTTGCGAATGCATCCTCAACCAAAGAAAAGGTGAGATCGTCTGTTTCATCATCGGTCAAAAGCATATCGTCGGAATCGATGCAGATGCGGTCGCGCTGCAGATGGTTAAACGAATCGCAACTGGGAACGCTGCATACCAGCACCTCGCATTTGCGCTCCATCAACTCGTCAAACACTTCGGATAACCGATGTGAACGTTCCTCGTTTAAATGAGGCACGTCGTCAAACACCACAAGCCGCGCCGCCTCATCGACTTCGAAAATCTCTTTCGCCAAATCGCTGTCGTCCAAATCCCTCAAAAAACAGGGGCTGGAGCAATCTATCCAAAACACGTGCCTGAAATCAAACACGGTTTGAGCATATTCGTAGGCAAGACTGGATTTACCGAACCCGAACGGCGCGCGGATATAACGAACCACCTCGCGGTTGGCCAAAAGCTTTGTCAACAAAACGGGTCGGGATACAATGCGCCCTTGAGCTATTCGCTCGGGCGCGCAACCGTTACAGGCGCTTAAAGAAATAAAAACGGTCATAGGACCCTCCTTTCAGGGATCCGATAACCGCTTTAGTGGGGCGTATTATAAAACGATTATTCTTCTTGTGAAGATTGAAGTCCGTTAATTAACTTGGAAATTCTATCGGAATAAACGGTCTCGGTCAGACCTGCTTCCGCAGCCAAGTCGAGCACCGGAGCATCGTTCCAAAGCGTCTCGAGACGATAGTATTCGCGGGCTTCGGGCTGGAACACATGGACGACAAACGTACCGTAGTCAAGCAGGCTCCAAATCCCGCCCGGCTCCCCTTCGCGATGGATGGGTTTGACATCGCATTTTTCGCGAAGAGCATCTTCGATGGCGTCGACCAACGCATCGACCTGGCGGCTGTTTGCCGCGGTTACGATCACGAAATAATCGGTCACGCCGACCAACTCGCGAACATCCTGCACCATGATATCGGTGGCCTTCTTCTCATCGGCCGCGGCCGCGGCAATCAAGGCGCATTCACGCGAGGTTATTTCCGTGGCTTTTT
>JAGCZM010000072.1 GCA_017960005.1 Eggerthellaceae bacterium | reverse complement strand
CAGTCAAAGTAGTCTTGCCATGATCAACGTGTCCGATGGTACCGATGTTTACATGCGGCTTGGAACGCTGAAATTTCTCTTTAGCCATGTTTCATCCTCCTTAAAAGAAGCGGAATACAAGATGTAAATAAACGCCCGTTTACGGGCGTGCAATTCCAAAATTGGTAGCGGCGACTGGATTCGAACCAGTGACGCCACGGGTATGAACCGTGTGCTCTAGCCAACTGAGCTACGCCGCCGAGTGGAGCCTGTGGGCGGAATTGAACCGCCGGCCTCATCCTTACCAAGGATGCGCTCTACCCCTGAGCCACACAGGCGGAAAGCTGGTGGGAGCGCTAGGATTCGAACCTAGGTAGGCATAACCAACGGGTTTACAGCCCGTCCCCTTTAGCCACTCGGGCACACTCCCATCCGAGAAGGATGCTCAGATGAAAATTCATGTGTATTTTTCAAGCTGCCGCCGTATGCCAAAACGACAAAAATCGCATTTGGACATAAGCAGAAGAATGATAAAGGAACGTAAAACCCGTGTCAATCAAAAACAACGCCGCCGGGTGTATCTTTATCCTCAATTCACAATATTCCCCGGAAGGCAAAATGTGGCAAAAAAGGGCAAGATATCCGATGGTAACGGAATGGAAAATCCCCGATGCAAGGCCCACATTACCTATAAAAATGATAGAATATGCATCAAATGTAATTTCGGAGGAAAGCATGTCTCAAACGAAGCCTCAAAACGCAACAAAAATAACCAGACGTACCTTCCTGGGCGCATCGGCAGCAGCGACACTCGGTGTCATTTTGACCTCCCCTTCCCTTGCCAAGGGAGAAACTTCCGCGGAAAAGCAAAACGAGGCCGATGAGGCCCGTAAAAAGCTTGTCTCCATCCAAGCGGATCTGGAGGCTGCGGCCGATACCTACTACGGATTCCTCGAGGCCAAAGAAGATGCCGAAAAAGCAATGAACGACGCAAGCAAGCGCATCGAGGAAGCCGGTGACGAAATCGATCGTCTGATCACCCGCTTGAACGTACGTGCCCGCAACATGTACCGCAGCGGCAATACCACTTTCTTGGACTTTTTGTTCGGGTCGACCTCGTTTTCCGACTTTGTCGAGAACTGGGATACCCTCAATAAACTCAACGCACAGGATACCGCCGATGTCGCCGCGACCAAGCAGTTGCGCGTCAACATCGAACTCGACCGCGCCAGCTACGCACAGCAGGCCGTCGAAGCGGAAACCGCCGCACGCGAGGCGAAGATGGTTGCCGACGAAGTGGCTCAGCGCGTAGCCGAAGCCGAAGCGTTGGTCGCCAAACTCGACGCCGAGGCCCTCGCATTGCTCGAAGCCGAACGCGCCGAAGCCGCCAGAAAGGCCGCCGAAGAGCGTGCGCGCAAGCTCGAGGAAGAGCGCAGAAGACAGGAAGAGGAAGAGCGCCGCAAGCTCGAAGAGCTCATGAGAAACAACGGCAACGCTCCCCTTCACAAAGAGGTCGTCGATTACGCACGTACCAAACTCGGTTGTCCTTATGTCTGGGGCGGCGAAGGCCCCAATGAATTCGATTGTTCCGGTCTGGTTACCTGGTCCTACAGGCAAATCGGCATGAGAGTACGTCACTACACGGAATGGCAATACAAAGACGCAGACGAGCGTGTTGCCGTTTCCGAAGCCCGTCCGGGAGATGTTTTGTACCGTTACGGACATGTCGGCATAGCGGAAGAATACGGTGGATATCCCTACATCCACGCTCCCACGTTCAATGCCTACGTCCGCGACACCGACAAGCTTTCGTGGGCGGGATTTACCTTGGCGCTTCGCTTCTACTGATACCGCCGATACATCCGATTAAAAAATACGCCGCCTCAATGAGGCGGCGTATTCGTTATGCATGGCTTTTATCCGAAGATTAGTTCTCTTCTTTGTCCATGTAGTGATCGAAGTCGTCGAGTACGGCTTGTTCCGGTTCCTTGGTGAGCAAGGATACGACGATGATGGCGATCGCACTCAGGATGAATGCCGGCAGCAACTCGTAGATGCCGAACACACCGCCGAGCGGTTTGATGAGGTTGTGCCATACCAAGACCACGATGGTACCGGTAAGCATACCTGCGATAGCGCCTTCCTTGGTCATACGACGCCAGTACAAAGCCAAGATGGTGAGCGGACCGAACGATGCGCCCAAACCGGCCCATGCGTAAGACACGACGGTGAAGATGACGGAGTTCTCGTCATAAGCAACGAAGATACCGAACAACAAAACGACTGCCAAAGTGATGCGGTTGATGATGAGAACCTGAGCATCGGTGGCTTCCTTCTTGAAGATACCGCGATAGATGTTCTCGGCAACGGCAGAACCGGTGATGAGCAGGTAAGAGGATGCCGAGGACATGGAGGCAGCCAAAATACCGCAGACAACCAAACCGCAGGCAAAGGACGGAAGCATAATCTTCGAAAGCAGAATGAAGATCGTCTCGGCGCTTGCGTTGGTAAGCAAATCAGCCGGGAACAAGGAACGACCCAGAATGCCGATGGCGATGGCGCATGCCATGGAGATGACTACCCAAACGACCGCGATGCGGCGGGATACCTTGACCTCATCGGCGGAACGGATGCCCATGAAGCGGACCAAAACCTGCGGCATACCGAAGTAACCCAAGCCCCAAGAAAGAGTGGAGACAACGGTCAATACGCCGTAGCTGCCCGCGTCGCCGAACAACGGCAAACCGTCTTGGACGACCTGCATGCCGTTTCCGTCGAGGATCGGTGTCGCGATACTGGTCATGGACAAGAAGCCCGGGATGTCCTGAAGAGCCATGGCGGTGGCGTCGGCACCAAGCGTCATGGCAACGGAGCCGATGACGACGATGGCCAAAGCCACAAACATGATGCAGCCCTGGATGAAGTCGGTGGCAACAACGCTCAGATAGCCGCCGAGCAAGGTGTACAAGAATACGATCAAAGCGCCGATGATCATGAAGGTCGAGTAATCCCAACCGAACAACGCGCTGAACAAACGACCGCAGGTTACAAAGCAACTGCCGCAATACACGCAGAAGAAGATGAGCGTGATGATGGCGGCAATGGTGGATACGATGTGCTTTTTGTCATGGAAGCGGGCAGAATAAAATCCCTGCACGGTGATGCTGTCGCCGGCCTTTACCGAGTATCTGCGCAATCTCTCGGCAATGAACTTCCAGTTTAACCAGGTGCCGAGTGCAAGACCGATGCAGGTCCAACCGACATCGCTTGCGCCGCACCAATATGCAAGACCCGGCAAGCCCATCAAAAGGTAGCCGGACATATCGGAGGCCTCCGCGGAAAGGGCGGTAAACCACGGCCCTACCCTACGACCGCCGATGAAGTATTCGTTGGTGGATGAATTGGAACGCTTGGTGTAAATAAATCCGATGGTGATGACTACGATGAAGTAGATCAGCATCGCAAGCATTGTCAAAAAGTCGCCGTCAGTTAACATGATTTCCCCTTATATTCGTGTTGATAGAAACAGGTAAAAAGCGAAAGACTATTGGATAGTGCACACGCGAGAATGCGCAGATTGAGGGGCACTACCCGCAGATAGGTCGACCGGGAAATACCGAAACAAAAGAAAAGATGTTTTGAGAAAACTTTTTCATCATGCGGCGTATTTTAACGGATTGGTAACCGATGGCAAGTTATTTATTTAAACCAATCCCCCATTTGTGCCGAAATTGCCGTTCACACGGTATATGGAACGCTTACGGGCATGAAGGACGCGTCCCAAACGGTTGAGTTTTGGGGATGGATGGCAAGCATATATGCGCTCATTCTCTTTCGGCTGCCAAAACGAACCGCTACCCCGCTTGCCTGAACAACGCGATATTTCGGCTGCATATAATTACCGCCGAACATACATACAAAAACCTCCGCATGCACAAAAAGGAACTCAATGGATCTGTCCGATTACAAAGCTTCCGAGATAAAGAAACTTCGGGCCGAACTCGAAGAGCATTACGCATGCTATCGATCCATGGGACTTAAGCTCAACATGTCACGCGGCAAGCCTTCCGCCGCGCAGCTTGATTTGAGCATGCCGATGTTAAACATCCTTCCCAGCACCGGCTCCTATAAAGCGGATGACGGTACCGACTGCAGAAACTACGGCATTCTGGACGGCATTCCCGAAGCCAAAAAGCTCATGGGTTTACTGCTGGAGGAGGATCCGCAAAACGTCATCGTCTGCGGCAACTCCAGCCTCAACATCATGTACGACTTCATCGCGCGCATCTGGATCCACGGAACGCTGGGTATGACTCCGTGGGGCAAGCTCGATGAAGTCAAATGGATATGCCCCGTCCCCGGATACGATCGACATTTCGCGATAACGGAAAGTTTCGGCATGAAACTCATCCCCGTAGCGCTCAATGAGGACGGACCCGACATGGATGTCGTGGAAAAACTCGTTGCCGACGAATCCGTCAAGGGTATTTGGTGCGTTCCCCAGTATTCCAACCCCGGCGGAGAGGTCTACTCGGATGAAGTCGTGGCGCGTCTTGCTT
>JAGCZM010000071.1 GCA_017960005.1 Eggerthellaceae bacterium | reverse complement strand
GATAAAAACGGCAGAATCATATGCGAGCTTCCGCCTCAAATCGATCTTTCCATGCCGGTGATGTTTTCGGCGATGAGCTACGGTTCCATCAGCTATAACGCCCATGCTTCTTTGGCAAAAGCCGCAACGGAACTGGGAATCCTTTACAACACCGGCGAAGGCGGCCTTCATGAGGATTTCTACCAATACGGACAAAACACCATCGTTCAGGTCGCAAGCGGACGCTTCGGTGTTCATGAAGACTATCTCAAAGCGGGAGCCGCAATCGAAATAAAGATGGGTCAAGGCGCAAAACCGGGTATCGGCGGGCATCTCCCCGGTACGAAAATCGTCGGTGACATATCAAGAACACGCATGATTCCAGAAGGTTCGGACGCCATCTCTCCCGCACCTCATCATGACATCTATTCGATAGAAGACCTCAGGCAGTTGGTATTCTCGTTGAAAGAAGCGACCCAGTACAACAAACCGGTCATCGTCAAAGTCGCAGCGGTCCATAACATCGCCGCAATCGCAAGCGGTATATCCAGAAGCGGCGCAGACATCATCGCCATAGACGGATTCAGAGGCGGCACAGGGGCCGCTCCCACACACATTCGCGACAATGTCGGCATTCCCATCGAATTGGCGCTTGCCGCGGTCGATCAACGTTTGCGCGACGAGGGCATCAGAGGCAACGTATCGCTGGTTGTCGGCGGGTCCATCCGCAGCGCCGCCGATGTCGTCAAGGCAATAGCGTTAGGCGCCGATTGCTGCTATATCGCAACCGCAGCACTTCTTGCCATGGGCTGCCATCTGTGCAGAACATGCCAAACCGGCCTTTGCAACTGGGGCATCGCGACGCAAAGACCCGATCTCGTCAAACGCCTCAACCCCGAAATCGGAAGCCAACGTTTAATATCACTGATGAACGCATGGCAGCATGAAATCAAAGAGTTTATGGGCGGCATGGGCATCAACTCGATTGAAGCCCTCCGCGGAAACCGTCTCATGTTGCGCGGTGTCGGTTTAAACGAAACGGAACTTCGTATTCTGGGCATATCGCACGCGGGAGAATAAACTCATGAAACGTGTTTATGTGGAAGAAGCTTGGTGTTTGGCCTGCCACCTTTGCGAATACAATTGCGCATTCGCCAACTCAGGTGAGCCCGATATGGTTTTGGCTTTGAAAGGCAAACCCATATATCCCCGTATCCATATCGAAGGAACAGAACGTATCTCTTACGCGGTTTCTTGCAGGCATTGCATCGATCCCATCTGTTTGAAGAGCTGTATTGCCGGAGCGATATCCGCAAAAGACGGCGTCATTGTCATCGATAAGGACAAATGCGTCGGATGTTTTACCTGCGTGCTTGTTTGCCCTTACGGAGCACTTGCCGTCGGAGAAACGGGAATCATGCAGAAGTGCGAACTTTGCCTCAAAAACTCATGTGGAGAACCCGCATGCGTCAAGGGCTGCCCCAACCATGCAATCGTATATGAAGAGCGAAGTGAGGCGGCCTTATGAAACACCATGTCATCATCGGCAACGGAGTTGCGGCCGTCGGTTGTATCGAAGGCATCAGAAGCATAGACAAAACATCTGCAATCACCGTCATTTCCGCCGAAAACCATCCCGTCTACGGAAGGCCGCTGATCTCGTATTACCTGCAAAAAAAGACAGACCCCGAACATATGAGATACCGCGATGTCAACTTCTGCGAAACTCATAACGTCAGCGTCATCTACGGCAAATCCGCCATCAAAATCGATGATGTCGCAAAAGAAATCGAGCTGAGCGACCATACCCGGCTCTCCTATTTTGATGCATGCATCGCAACCGGCTCATCTGCCTTCATTCCTCAAATCGAAGGGCTCGATACCGTAGAAAAGAGATTTTGTTTCATGACGCTCGACGATGCGATGTCGATCGAAAGCGCCGTAAACAAAGACAGCAGGGTTTTGATTATCGGGGCCGGCCTCATAGGTCTCAAGTGCGCCGAAGGAATCAAAGAACGTGTCGCTAGCGTCACCGTATGCGATTTGGCCGACAGAATCTTATCGAGCATCCTGGATGCCGAATGTGCCTCAATGGTGCAAAAACATTTGGAAGCCGAAAAAATAAGTTTTTATCTGAATGACGGCGTCATTCGTTTCGAAAACAACACCGCCCACTTAAGCAGCGGAAGTTCCATCGAATTCGATGTTTTGATAATGGCGGTCGGCGTTCGTCCGAACACCTCACTCGTAAAAGAGCTCGGCGGGTATGTCGATCGCGGCATAGTTGTCGATAACACGATGCAAACCTCGATATCCGGCATCTATGCGGCAGGCGATTGTGCTCAGGGATACGATCTTTCGAGTCAGGAAAAACGCGTTCTTGCCATCCTTCCCAACGCTTACATGCAAGGGCATTGCGCCGGTATCAACATGGCGGGCGGATCCGATGTGTTCGACAAAGCAATCCCCATGAACTCAATCGGTTTTTTC
>JAGCZM010000070.1 GCA_017960005.1 Eggerthellaceae bacterium | reverse complement strand
GATATCGACAGCCTGTTTCAGGTAAGAGGGCTTAAGCGCCATACGTCGATAACCGACGCCCGAGAAATCGTCGATGCGATAACAACCGGTCTTTCCAAAGACAAAGATCAATGGCCTCAGACAAACGATTATGCCAAAAGCGAGCAAAACGTATCCGACATCATCGATTTGATGCTTGCTCTGGTCAAATACAAAAGCAAACAGCACAACGTCGCTCCTCAGATGATAGCCGGTCACAACGAACTGGTAGCCTTTGCCAGAGGTCATATCGAAGAGAGCGGACTGATGGATTCCTGGAAAGCCGACGTCATCGGTAACGATCTGCAAAAGCTACTTGATGGCAAACTGTTTCTTCATATAGAAAACGGCAAAATTATAATGACCGATGAACAATAAACATTAAGTATCAAAGGCAGTTATCGTGGATTATCTCATTTTGATTGTCGTGACGCTTGTCATCGGTTTGGCATCGACGGGTTTGGTCCGTCATGCCATGAACAAATACTCGACCGTGCCCTCATCTAGGCAAATTACCGGAGCCCAGGCAGCAAGCCAAATGCTTCGTTATAACGGCGTATACGATGTGGCCTTAAACCGCGGGGGAGCGGACGATGATTTCTTCGACCCCAAATCAAACGCCGTTACCTTAAGCAGCCGCTCTTTTTCCAAAACATCTGTGACCGCCATCGCGATTGCGTATCATGAGGTCGGACATGCATGCCAGCATGCGCAAGGATATGTGCCTCTGAAGTTTCGGTCGGCAATTTATCCGGTGGTGAACTTCGCTTCGAATGCATGGTTTTATCTGCTCATCATCGGTGTGTTTTTGGGATTGTCTGGCATGATATTGCTCGGTGTGTTCATGTACGCTTTTGTCGTGTTGTTTGAGTTGGCGACTTTGCCCGTCGAGTTCAACGCTTCGCGCCGTGCTCTGCAATACATGCAATCCATCGCGCTTCCGAAAGAAGAAATAGCCATGGCAAGAAAGGTATTGATTGCCTGTGCGCTTACCTATGTCGCAGCCGCTTTGACTTCGGTATTGCAGCTTTTGTGGCTGCTTTCCAGACACAACGATCAGTAGATGCCATGGATGTCCCCATCAAAGAAAATGCTCCTTTAAGCGTCACCCAAGCGCTTAATATCGCACGTCAAAAACTCGAAGAGATCACTTTGTCGGTCATGGGCGAGGTGTGCGAGCTCAGCGACAAACGCGGCTATAAGGCCGTGTATTTTTCGATAAAAGACGAATCGAGCGTTCTTTCCTGTCATATGTGGCTCAACCGCTATGAGTTGTGCGATTTTAAACTTGAATTGGGTATGATGGTCGAGCTTACGGGTCGCTTTACGCTCTATGCCGCCAAAGGCAGGATGAGTTTCGATGTATTCACCTTAAACCCCGCAGGCGAGGGAAGACTTCGTTTGATGGTTGCCAATCTGGCTAAGAAACTCGAATCCGAGGGTTTGATGGCCCATGAGCGCAAACGTGCCATACCCTCATATCCCGAGCATATTGCCGTTGTGACCTCTCCGCGCGGAGATGCGATATTCGATGTGTTGCGGACCTTGCGCAGAAGATTTCCTTTGGCAAAGGTCTCGGTATGCGGAG
>JAGCZM010000069.1 GCA_017960005.1 Eggerthellaceae bacterium | reverse complement strand
TTTTCGATGATCAATAAGAATACGGTTATCCGAGCTTGGATTAATCCAATGATTAAAAACCTGATAGTAGACTTTTTGAAAACGCTCCTCGTTATTTGGGAAAGACGTATTGGTGCGACTTACGACAACCGCGCGAAAAGAAAGACAATCTTCCGAAAAGAATAGTCTGCACAAGTCCGAAAAGAATTCTAGCCTGCTTGGGGAAAGAGTCTTCCAACCAAACTCTCCTTGAACATTATGTTTTAAACGTAGCTTATGAATATCTCCAACAATACGGAACTTTTCATCGGTGATACAAGCGAGCGCGCCTATGACCATAAATTCGTCATTCGAGTCAGAAGTAACCCTGCTTTCATCGCAATATATGTTAACTGGGGTTAGGTTCAACTTATTACTACTCCTTAAAATCGTATCAAACGGTTAACTCATAAAATAGTACAAGCATCTATTAATAGTATAAAGCCTTGCTTGGCACGAATAGAGAACATTGTGTCTTAGACTGTGGCAAAGCATTCCGCAAAAAACGACAATTCTTTTCAAAAATAATTCCCGATACGTGGAAGCTATTGTCTTTTGAAATATATAATTCCTCGTTGTTGTTTACAGAGTATTTCTGAAAGGAAAATCATTTATGAAGAAAATCGTGTTGATGCTTGCATCGGCCATGATGGCTCTCGGGCTTATTGCCTGCGCCCCCAACTACGGCGATTACAAGACCGTCGGAGAAATCTACAACGACTCGGTTCAAATCCTCGGTTGGCAGGCCGACGATGAGTACTTCATCATCGCCTATGAAGAGAGCGGTGCGTTTTTCCGTGCCGCAGCTGCCATGGATGATGCTGCCAACGAAGCCATGGAAGCATATGATTTCATAACGGAGATCAGCGAAATCGAAGCAATTGCTTCACTGCCTCTCATTCTCAAAGAGAATCTCTCCGAATTTCTGCCTCCTCAAAGTGAGTTGAACAAGTGGATTGGTAAGACCGGTGCCGAGATGATGGCCGACGGTTATTCCGTCAGCGGTTATTTCTCCTTCTTCGATACCGAGTTCGGTTGCTCGAAGGGCATGTTCAACTACACGGTGGGAATCAGCAGCGGATTTGAAGAGGATGACGAGAAAACCAATGAGGAGCTCTTTGCGCCCTGTGTCATCAAGAGCGTTTCCGTTGAGGGTCTCTCCGGTGAAGTGTTCAACCTGGATTTTGAATAAGGATTATCTCAAAGTAAGAACCAATCGATAAACCCCGGATGAAGAAAAATCCGGGGTTTTATCTTTTCCGTTGACGAAAAGATATTGCAAATAGCCATATCGTTCTTGACACCGGGAAAGCGCAAACCTATCTTTTTTGTTTTATTGACAATAACCGGGAGGTAAAAATGACCAAGTACATTTTTGTGACCGGTGGCGTGGTCTCCGGATTGGGGAAAGGTATTACCGCCGCCTCCTTGGGGAGATTGCTCAAATGCCGCGGTCTTAAAGTGGCCGCTCAGAAATTAGACCCCTATATCAACGTCGATCCGGGAACCATGAGTCCTCTGCAGCACGGTGAGGTATACGTCACCGAGGATGGCGCGGAGACCGATCTGGATTTGGGTCATTACGAGAGATTCATCGATGAGGACTTAAACAGATTTTCCAATCTGACAACCGGTAAGGTTTATTGGAATGTTTTGAACAAGGAGCGCAGAGGAGAATATCTGGGCTCCACGGTACAGGTCATTCCCCATATCACCAACGAAATCAAAGAGTTCATATATCGGGTGGGTAAGCACACTTGCGCCGATGTCGTCATCACCGAAATCGGCGGCACCATCGGCGATATCGAATCCCAGCCATTCATCGAGGCTGCCCGTCAGGTATCTTTGGAGGTAGGGCGTGCCAACAGCATGTTTATCCATGTGACGCTCGTGCCTTATTTGAGCGGTTCGGAGGAGCATAAATCCAAACCGACGCAGCACTCGGTAAAAGAGTTGCAGAGCATGGGTATCAGCCCCGATGTCATCGTGCTTCGCTGCGATGAGGAACTCGAAGACGAGATCTATCGCAAAATCGCGATGTTTTGCAACGTGGATACCGACTGCGTCATCGGTAATATCACTCTTCCTTGTTTATATGAAGCACCGCTTATGCTCGAGCGTTCCCGTTTCTCCGAAGTGGTGTGCAGACGTCTGTCTTTGGACGCTTCCGCTCCCGATTTGTCTTCTTGGGAGCTTATGGTCAGCCAAATCAAAAGCTTGACCAGAAAGGTGCGTATCGCGCTGGTGGGCAAATACGTACAGCTTCATGATGCGTATCTGTCAGTTGCGGAGGCCCTGCGCCATGCCGGTTACGCGGACGGGGTTGCCGTCGAGATAGAGTGGGTGGATTCCGAACATATTACTCCCCAAAACGCCGACGAGGTGTTTGCGGGTGTGGGAGGCATTATCGTACCCGGCGGGTTTGGATCGCGCGGCATAGACGGTATGATCGCATCGGCGGAGTGGGCACGCAAAAACAAGGTGCCGTATTTCGGGATATGTTTGGGAATGCAGATTGCCGTCATCGAATTCGCGCGCCATGTGGCGGGCATAAAGGATGCCCATTCCGGTGAGTTCGACGAGCTGTGTGCCCATAAAGTCATAGATTTCATGCCGGGACAAAGCGAGGATATCGATAAGGGCGGTACCTTGCGTTTGGGTGCTTATCCTTGTGTTATTGCTCCGAATACCCTGATGGAGGCATGTTACGGACAAACGCTCATCAGCGAGCGCCATCGTCATCGTTATGAGTTCAACAACGATTATCGGCAGGCCTTGAGCGATGCCGGTTTGATCTTGTCGGGGCAATCTCCCGACGGTCTTTTGGTGGAAACCGTCGAAATCAAAGATCATCCTTTCTTTGTGGGTGTGCAGTTTCATCCGGAGTTTAAATCGCGTCCGGATAAACCGCATCCGCTGTTTAAAGGTTTTGTGGCTGCCGCGGTTGAACATGCGGACAAGCAACAACGTTGATACAGAGGTTAAAAGCGTATGTGCGGAATAGTGGGATATGTGGGCAGACGTCAGGCGGCGCCGATTCTGCTGGAAGGACTCAGGCGTCTTGAATATCGCGGATACGATTCCGCCGGTGTCGCGCTCAACTGTGACGGCACCATCAAGACCGCCAAAGCAAGCGGACGTCTGGATAACTTATGTGAGCTTATCCATGACGGCAACGATCTGAAAGGATGCTGCGGCATCGGCCATACCCGTTGGGCGACCCACGGTGCTCCCACCCGCGACAACGCCCATCCCCACACCTCCAATGACGGTAAGTTTGCGGTGGTGCATAACGGTGTCATAGAAAACTATGCCGAACTCAGAGAAGAGCTGCTTTCCAAAGGCTTTTCTTTCCTGAGCGAAACCGATACCGAGGTGGTGGTGCACCTCATCGATATGTACTACACCGGAGACCTCAAGCAGGCTCTGATTATGACGGCGGCGCGTTTGGAAGGCTCCTATGCCCTCGGCATTATCTGTGCCGACAATCAAAACGAAGTGTTCGCGATGAGACACACAAGCCCGCTGGTGCTCGGCGTGGGTGTCTCCGAGAACTATTTCGCGTCGGATATCACGGCTCTTTTGTCTCATACCAAAAACGTTATCGAACTTGAGGATGGGGAGTTTGCCAAACTCACCCCCGACGGTATCACGGTCTACGACTGCGCCGGTCACGAAATCAAAAAGCAAATCAATCGCATCGTATGGGATGCCGAGGCCGCGGAAAAAGGCGGCTACAAGCATTTCATGCTCAAAGAAATAATGGAACAACCGCGTGCCTTGAAGGCAGCCATCGATCCCCATCTCAAAGACGGGCGTATCGTGTTTGAGGGAATATCGCTTGGTAAAGACAAACTCAAATCGTTTGACCGTATCGTCATCGCCGCGTGCGGATCCGCCTACCATGCCGGCGTGGTGTGCCGCTACATCATCGAGGATTTATGCAAGATTCCCGTCGCGGTTGAGGTTGCAAGCGAGCTTCGTTATCGCAATCCCTGTATCGATAAGCACACCTTGGTGATAGCCATCTCGCAATCCGGAGAGACGGCGGATACCATCGCGGCCTTAAAAGAGTGCAAAGCTCACGGCGCCTACAGCCTTGCCATCGTCAACGTGGTGGGAAGCACGTTATCCAAGATTGCCGATGACGTGATCTATACCTGGGCCGGTCCCGAAATCAGCGTTGCCACCACCAAGGGTTATACCACGCAGCTGGCCATCGGAGCTCTTTTGTGCGTCTATATGGCACATGAGCTCAACACCATCGATGAAAAAAAGTACGCGGAGTTGATCGAGAGCTTCAAG
>JAGCZM010000068.1 GCA_017960005.1 Eggerthellaceae bacterium | reverse complement strand
TCCGCGTCAACGCCATCGCTCCCGGCGGCGTTGCCACCAACATCGCTCAGTCCATGGGTATGCCCAACATGAACGGTTACGGCCGCGTACAGCTCAATTTGGCATCCGCTCCCGCACCCGGCGATCCCATGGAGCAGGCCAAGGCCGCTTTGTTCTTGGCAAGTGACGACGCCTCCTATATCAATGGTGAAATTTTGGTAGTGGATGGCGGCTGGAACGCCAGCTAAGAGCTCCATTTAGTAAGATTAGCCCCAAACCTTGTTTGGGGCTTTTTTTATGCCCGATGTGTCAAAAAGGAGTGTAACGTGGAAAGCGATACAAAGCGCGTATTCGCATTCGGCCATGACGAACATGGCAACAACGTAACGGAAGGCAGCGCCGCCATGAAAGCCGTTTTGGGCGGCAAGGGCGCAAACCTCGCGGAAATGGCAAAAATAGGCTTACCCGTACCTCCCGGATTTACCATCTCCTGTCAAACCTGTATGGAATATGCCAATGCCGGCAATGTCTGGCCCAAAGGCGCTCTCGAATCCATCCAAGAGTATCGTCTCGATTTGGAGAGGCGTATGGGCAAGCGCATCGGCGATGCGAAAGACCCGCTGTTGGTTTCGGTGAGAAGCGGGGCTCCCATCTCCATGCCGGGCATGATGGATACGGTTTTGAACCTGGGCTTAAACGATCAAAGCATCAAAGGCCTCATCGAGCAGACCGGCAATCCGCGCTTTGCCTGGGACAGCTATCGCAGGTTTATTCAGATGTTTTCCAACGTGGTAATGGGTTTGGATGGAGATTTGTTCGAAAAAGCTTTGTCCAAAGCCCGTGAAGTCAAAGGCGTCAAAACAGATGCGGAGCTCGAGGCGGAAGATCTCGAGGCGCTCGTATCCGAGTTTAAACAAATCTTTTCTCAAAACGTCAATACCGACAAATATCAATCCGTCGTGCAAAACGGCGTGGCTGTATTTCCTCAGGATCCCTCCGTACAACTCAAGTTCGCCATCGAGGCGGTGTTCGGTTCCTGGAATAATCCGCGTGCCATCCTCTATCGTCAAAAGAACAAGATTCCCGAGGATTTGGGTACAGCCGTAAACGTGCAATCCATGGTGTTCGGCAACAAGGGAAACACTTCTGCCACCGGTGTTGCGTTTACGAGAAATCCCGCCAACGGCGCCAAGGAGTTCTACGGCGATTATTTGGTTAACGCCCAAGGTGAGGATGTCGTTGCCGGTATCCGCAACACATCTCCCATCTCCGAACTCAAACGCGTTCCCGGTCTTGAGGAGGCCGGAAAGCAGCTCGAGGAGGTGTTTATCACTCTCGAAAACCATTATCGCGATATGTGCGATATCGAATTTACCATCGAGCAGGGCAAACTGTTCATGTTGCAGACCCGTGTGGGCAAGCGCACCGCTGCCGCCGCACTTCGCATCGCCATCGAAATGGAGAAAGAAGGCCTCATTTCCAAGGAGGAGGCCCTGCTTCGTGTCGATCCCTCTCAGCTCGATCAACTGCTGCATCCGCAGTTCGATAAAAATGCCGAATACGATATCCTTGCGCGCGGTTTGAACGCCAGCCCCGGTGCGGCCGTGGGCGGTGTGGTGTTTTCTGCGGCGGATGCGGTTGCCTGGAAGAATGCCGGAAAACCCTGCGTGCTCGTTCGTTGGGAAACCAACCCCGACGACTTGGCGGGCATGATTGCCGCAGAGGGCATTCTGACATCACACGGCGGCAAAACCAGCCATGCCGCCGTCATCGCACGCGGTATGGGCGCTCCTTGCGTGTGCGGTGTCGATGCGCTTCGCATCGATGCAGAGAAAAAGGAAGTCGTTGTTTTGGGAAGCGATGTCGTGCTGCATGAAGGCGACATGATCTCCATCGACGGAACCGAGGGTATCGTCGTGCTCGGTGCCGTTGATTTGGCACAGCCCGAGATTACCGGCGATCTGGAAACCATTCTTACCTGGGCAGACGAAGTGAGAAAGTTGGGTGTGCGTGCCAATGCCGACAACCCGGCCGATGCACAGCTTTCTCGTGAGTTCGGTGCCGAAGGTATCGGTTTGTGCCGTACCGAGCATATGTTTTTGGGTGACAGAAAACAAATCATCCAATCCTTTATTCTGCATGACGACGAGAAGTCGAGATCGGAAGCGGTTGCAAAACTGCTCGAGGCGCAGACGGGGGATTTCTACGGCATGTTCAAGGCGATGGACAATCTTCCCGTCATCGTTCGCTTGCTCGATCCGCCGTTGCATGAGTTTTTGGACAACGGACGCGCTTTGGAAGTGGAAGTTACCCGCATGGAGTGCACCGGTGCTCCCGAAAAAGATCTTGCGAAGAAGCGCTCTTTGATGGAGAAAGTCGATTCCTTTGCCGAGCAAAATCCGATGCTGGGTTTGCGCGGATGCCGTTTGGGTATCAAGTATCCGATCTTGAACGAGATGCAAGTACGCGCCATCGCAACGGCTGCGGCCCGTCTCAAGAAAGAAGGACTCAACCCCAAACCCGAAATCATGATTCCGCTTGTTTCCACCGTGGCAGAGCTTAAAAAGGTTCGTGCCACCGCCGAGGATGTCATTGCGCAGATAGAGGCGGAGCAAAGTGTTACTCTCGAGATTCCGATCGGTACCATGATCGAGCTTCCGCGTGCCGCCGTTACCGCCGATGAAATCGCCACAGAGGCCGACTTCTTCAGTTTCGGGACAAACGACTTGACCCAAACGACATTCGGGTTCAGTCGCGACGACGTTGAGGCTGAGTTCGTTCCTCTGTATTTAAGCGAGCACATCTTGCCCTACAACCCGTTTGCCACCATCGATCCCGGTGTCGCAAAGCTTGTGAAGATGGGTGTCGAGCTCGGACATCAGGGCAACGCAGAATTGCAATGCGGTGTTTGCGGCGAACACGGCGGAGATCCCGATTCCATCAAGACGTTCAATCAAATCGGTCTTGATTACGTGAGTTGCTCTCCGTATCGCGTACCCATTGCGCGTCTGTCCGCGGCTCAGGCAGCCCTCAAGGCCTAAATACACAAAGGTTTGATTTACTTGCAGCACAGCCGGTTTTATCCCTCAAAAAAGGTAAAACCGGCTGTTATTGTTTAAACGGAGTCCTCATGAAACACGGCATTATCAAAAAAGGTTTGTTTGCGTTAGTCGTCGCATTGATGCTCGCATCGACATTGCTGTTTGCCGGATGCGCAAGCGATACCGATATCATCGATGAAGAAGGCTACAGGTTGTCGGGGGATTCGTCGGGGTTTGTATTGCTCAGCGAAGCGGTACCCGATGCGATATTGGAGATCAGGTATTACTCGACCTATAACTTCGTGGGTGACAGAATCGACGGTTACGAAGAGCCTTTGGCGTTTTTAACCAAAGAAGCCGCCGCAGCACTCAAAGCGGTAAGCGATGAGCTTGTGGGCATGGGTTATCGTTTGAAGATATACGATGCCTATCGTCCCCAAAAAGCCGTCACCAACTTCAAGAACTGGGCATTGGATGTAAATGATGTCCGCATGAAGCAATACTTCTATCCCGAGCTGGAAAAAGACGTGCTGTTTCCGCTCGGCTATATCGCGGCGCACTCCGGTCACAGCAGAGGCTCGACGGTCGATCTGACGTTGTTTGACATGACGTTGCAAAAAGAAGTCGATATGGGAGGCACGTTTGATTATTTCGGGGAATTGAGTCATCCGGATTATCGCGGCATCACCCAACAACAATACGACAATCGCATGATTTTGCGCAACGTGATGATCAAGCACGGTTTTAAGCCGCTTGTCGAGGAATGGTGGCATTTTACGCTGGAAGACGAGCCTTATCCGGATACGTATTTCACATTCCCGATCAACAGCGATTCGTTGAAGCGATAAACACAGAAAGGGGAGCGCGATGGATTCCCTGGAGCCCAAAAAACTCGCATTGATTCGTATTTTGCAGATCCTGCAAAAGTACAGCGATTTCGATCATCTCTTAAAACAGGAAGATATCGCTTCGATTTTGCATACCGAATACGGAATAGACATCGAACGCAAGGCTATCGGGCGCAATCTGTCGCTTCTCAAAGAAGCAGGCTTCGATATCAAATCGCGGCATGCCGGCTCCTATTTGGATGAGCGTGAGTTTACCGATTCCGAATTGCGCCTGCTCATCGACAGTGTGCTTTCGAGTAAGCATATCACCGCGAAGCATTCAAAGGATTTGATCGATAAGCTCTCGGGTTTGACGAGCAGGTATTTCAGATCGCACATCAAGTATGTGTACTCGGTAAACGATTGGGATAAAACAGAAAACCAGGAGTTTTTCTATAACATCGATATGATCGATGAAGCCATCGAGCAAAAGCGGCAGATAGTTTTCGATTACAACAAATACGGAGAAGACAAAAAGCTCCACAAGACACGCAGCCATCAGGTAAGTCCGTATCTGCTGGTGTTGCATAATCAGCATTATTATCTGATGTCGCACCACAGCGAATGGAACAAGCTGGCGTATTTCAGGTTGGACAGGATTACCGACATACGCATAACGGATACACCCATTGTCCCCGTCAACACCTTAAAAGGTTTCGAAAACGGTATCGACTACAAAGTTTTCTCGAGAAGCATGCCTTACATGTATTCCGATGAACCGAAACAAGTCCAATTCCTTGCCTCCGAGGAAGTCATCGATCAGGTAATCGACTGGTTCGGCAAAGATATTTCCGTCAAGAAATACAACGAAGATACATTCAAAGTCACGGTTACCGTATCTCCCAATGCCATGGAGCATTGGGCGCTTCAATATGCCGGCCATGTAAGGGTCATATCTCCTGCCGGATTGATCAAAGATATAGAAAACCGTCTGCAAACCGGTTTGGATTCCTATCGACAAAACGATATCTCTTAGCATTAAGTTACGTCCCCAATACGGGACTTATCCATTCATATAATGCTATCCGTGGAACTATGGAACTTAATACAACCATAGTTTTACGGTGGTGGTTGGGATGGAGGAACAGCATGAAATACGGAAGCATCAATGTGAACTTTACGGATCCCGTTGCGGAAGTAAAAAGAGATCTTTTGAGAAAAGATGCACGCAATATCTCGATAAGAAGAAACTTCAGGGGCGAAATAGAGGTCAGTTATACCCTTAAGGCAGATGAGCCCGAGAAAAGGATTATCGATATCATCTCCGGTGCGGGAGCGCAAAGCGTAAAGCCCATGCCCAACAGTTATGGCGCGCGGTTTGATTTCAGGGTTGAAGATTCGGTCGATCTTCATGAATACAAAAAGAAACTGATTGATTTGCTTCGAAAAGGCGGTTTCAGGAGCAGCTAGAACCGGCCGAAACGAGTGCCTTTCATTCTGATATGGCAAGCGGAAGCAAAGGTTTTCTATAGGTAGGTTTTGACGATTTCTTCCGCCACTTCTTTTTTTGAAATGCAGCGGTTCATTGCCTGTTTTTCGATATAACGATGGGCTTGCGGTTCATCCATCTTCAATTCCGATATCAAAAGCCACTTGGCTCGATTGATGATGCGGATCTCTTCCATTTTTTCCTCAACGGACATCGTTTTCTTTTCCAGTGTTCTGAGGCGTTCTTTGGT